>NZ_JAUBOZ010000078.1:0-36333 GCF_036700475.1 Microcoleus sp. T2B6
GTCCCGCCCGTCCAAAAAGGACGGGCGGGACGCCCATCCCACAATAACAATTAAAATTGTAAGTTATTTAATTCGTGATCCTTATCAAATCCGGTCGATCGCACACAGATGATATGATACCGATACAATGGGTTTTAATTTATTTTTTGCTGCAGAGGAATCTCGATCGCAAATTCGGAACCTTCTCCCAATACAGAAATGCAAGAAAGCTTGCCGCCGTGTTTTTCTACTACTATAGAGTGCGAAATCGCCAATCCTAAGCCAGTTCCTTTGCCAATGGGTTTAGTAGTGAAAAACGGGTCAAACAAGCGCTTTTGCACATCTTCGCTCATCCCAGGGCCGCTGTCAGCTATCCATATGGCAACGCTGTTATTGTCGGTTACTTGGGTGCGAATCGTAATTGCGAGATTTTTGTCGGTGCGATCGGATTTCTTCATCTCCATTTCCAATGCGTCTAGCGCATTGCTCAACAAATTCATAAATACTTGATTTAACTGACCGGGATAACATTCAACTAAAGGCAAATTACCGTATTCTTTGATGACATTAATTGTCTGGTGATCGGCTTTATGTTTCAGGCGGTTTTGCAAAATCAGCAGCGTGCTTTCAATGCCTTCGTGAATGTCAACTTCTTTCTTTTCGGCTTCGTCAAGTCTTGAAAAAGTTCGCAGGCTCAACACTATGTCGCGGATGCGATCGGCTCCGAATTTCATAGAGGCTAAAATTTTCGGTAAATCTTCAATAAGATAATCAATTTCAAAGTCTTCCCTGGCCTCTACAATTCTGGCGCTCGGCTGCGGGTATTCCTTCTGGTAAAGTTGCAGCATTTTTAGCAAATTTTGAGTGTATTCGCTGGTGTAGCTGAGATTGCCATAGATAAAATTAACCGGGTTGTTAATTTCGTGGGCGACGCCTGCTACTAACTGGCCCAAACTCGACATTTTTTCACTTTGAATTAATTGAGTTTGGGTGCGTTGGAGTTCGTGTAAAGTTTGTTCTAGCTGTTGAGTTTGAGCTTGAGCTAATCGGGCCGCTGTGCGCGTTTGGGTGTAAAGTTCGGCGTGGTCGATCGCGATCGCAATTTGAGCGACCACCGCTTGCATCAGTTCGACTTCCGATTCGCTCCAATTTCGCATCGACATAGCCTGATAGCAGGTAATCACCCCAATATCGCCTGCAGCAGTATGAATTGGCAGCGACAGCACTGAATTAAAATTTGAAGCCTGGAAAAGTTCGCGCAATTCTACATCTTCAAAAGTGCTGACATCATCAATTCGCAGAATTTCTCGCCGCAAAATCTGTCGCACTGCGAGACTAGATTTGTCGTCTACAGGATAAGTGCCAAGCATACTCGGCAAATCTGCATTCTTCGCTTCGTAAGTTACGTCCCACAGCGGAGGATTGGTGTTGGGGCGATACCAAGTGAAGATGCACCAATCTAGGTGCATCAGATTGCGAATTTCTTGAACTGCTGTTGCTAAAATTGTGTCTAAATCTAAAGAAGTGCGGATTTGGTTGGCAATTTGATTGAGCAGTAATTCTCGCTGAGCTTGCTGTCTGAGCGCTTCTTCCGATCGCACTAAAGTTTCTTCTGCAAGTTTGCGATCGGTTAAATCTTGGATCACTACTTGGATAATTTTTTCATTTCCCACCTCGATGACTGTCAGCACCACTTCTGCGGGAAAATCAGTACCGTCTAAGCGCTGGTGAACCCAATCAAAACGGTGCTTTCCCCGCTCAAAGGCGATGGCTATCATGTCGTGGGCCAAGCTCAAAGAATCTCTGCCGTTGGGTTGCAAAGGAGGTGAGAGTTTGCCAGGGTTTTGGCCGTACAACTCTTGCGGGGTAGTACAGCCGAATAGTTGTAGGGTGGCTGTGTTGGCATCGGTGATGGCATTGTCACATAACATAAAAACAGGCAAACTGGTTAATTCGTAGAGCGATCGAAATTTAGCTTCCGACTGCTGCAATGCGGCTTCTGTTTGCTTGCGATCGGTAATGTCGGCAACCATTGCCAAAGCGCCCACATAGCGTCCTTGTTTGTCTGCCAAGGAATTAGTAGAAAGCATCGCCCACAAGTCGCTGCCGTCTCGGCGACGGAACTTAAAATCGAGCTGTTCGCGAATTTGTTCACGGCGGCGTTTGAGACTGGCTTGTGCGATCGCGATGCCTTCTGCATCCATGAAAGCAAATAGCGACTCTCCGATCATTTCCTCTGGAGTGCAGCCGAGCATATCGGCCATTTTTTTGTTGACAAAAGTAGTTTTACCCTCCGTATCTATCATCCAAATTCCTTCGTCTGCTGTCTCGACAATGCACCTGTATTTGTCCTCGCTTTCCCTGAGCGCTTCTTCTGCTAATTGGCGAGCCGTAATGTTTTGAGTCATTAGCAATCCGCCGATAATTTCTTGCCGTTCGTTTCTGACTGGCAAAGTATAACCGAGGTAGATGCGATCGCTGTAAATAAATTCTGTAACAACTGTTTCTCCTGCCAGTGCCGCCCGATAATTTGGCTCGACAGCAGCGCAAAAATCTGGCTCGAATACTTCCCAGATTGTCTTGCCTTCCATCAATTCTTTGGAAAGCCCCACGGCGGCTAATTCTGTACCTTCTACCAGCGTGTAGCGCATTTCTGGATCGAACAACATCACCGCGCCGTTAGGAAAGTTGCTTGCCATAGTGCGGTAAAGCTGTTCGCTTTTTTGCAGCGCAGCTTCTGCTTGTTTGCGATCGCTAATGTCAATTACAACTGCACCGATGCCGATCGCCTCCCCATCTTTTTCGAGCAGGGGAAAATAAGAGCCTGTCAGGTGTCGGACAAACCCAGGCTTTCTGGGATTGTCACCACTCATCTCCATGTTAATTAAGGGTTGTTTCGTCCTCAAAATTTTTTCGTACAAAGGCTCTATTATTGGAGCGATATTCGGCAATATATCGCGTACAGTCTTGCCAATGTGTTCTGCTGGACTCAAGCAATTTATTTCTGCTAGAAATTGATTAATTTGCACGTACCGCAGTTGCGAGTCCAAAATGCAAAGTCCCGCCGGCGCCTCCTTCAAAAAGGCATCAAATAGTGATTGTCTTTGTGCTAATTCTTGTTCTAAAGCTTTGCAAGGACTGATATCTGTTAAAGAACCCATCATCCCCACAACTTCTCCCGTATTGTCTTTCAATAGCGAAAGCATCAGGTGCGAGAAAAATTGTTCTCCAGATTTACGGCGTGTTATAACTTCTATTTCATGCTCGCCTTTTTCTTGTAGCGGTTTGATGACTTGCTCTAACAAAAACTCGTGTTCTTCGGGCGGGTAAATGAGAGAAATGTGCTGTCCGAGCGCCTCACTTTCTTCATAGCCGTATAACTTTTTGCAGGCTTGATTCCAAATGGCGATCGAGCCGTCCATATCTGTAGAAATCACCGCTTCGTGAAATTGGTCGATAATTTGACTTTGGAGACGCAATTTGTTTTGAGTTTGTTCCAGTTCGGCGATTTTTTCTTCGAGTAGCTTCTGAGTTTTTTCCAGTTGGGCAGTCTGCTTTGCCAGCAATTTTTCTAGATGTGAATTGCTGTGCGGCGGCGCTGATTCCAGGGGAGCGCTATTTTGATCCCGATTATTAAAGATTTCTTCAACACTTAGCCAAATCGCGCACTGTCCCTCTGTTTCAATTGCCCGCTCGGAAACTCGCACGGGTACGAGATGCTGGTTTTTATGTTTGTATGCTGCTTCGCACAGGTGCGTGTGGCTATTTTTTGCTTGACATTCTAGATATGTTTCTGGGCCCGCGCACTGTGTTTGCTGAATTTCCCAATAGTTGAGGTGGAGAGTTTCTGCAACTGTGCGGCCGATAATATTTGCAAAAGCTGGATTTACGTCGATAAAAGTCCCGTCCGTCCGGCACAATGCCAGCCCGATCGGGCACAGTTCTAACAATGGGCGGTTGCAGCGAGCGCGCTTGGCTTTTCCTAACTGGCTTTGCATCTGACCTAGCGGGACTTGGGTGATTTAATTATATCTTTATTATCTTGTTTATTGTTGTGAGTTTTATCCTTGATTAAGGAAGAGAGAAGAAGGAAGTTCGGCAACGAGCCGTCTACGGGATTTAACGGATGTAACGAATCGATGCTGAGGTTCGAGGGAAGAAGGAAGAGGTTGGATGTTGGAGGTTCGAGGGAAGTTCGGCAACGATCGCGCGATCGGGATTTAACGGATGGATGTTGAGGAAAAAGACAAGATGGGGAAACAAAAGTGAGTAATAATCAACGGGGAGGAAGAAAGAGGGAATGAGAAGAAACCCGAAAAATCACAAAAGAAGAAGTACAAAACTGGTACAAACACCATTAATTTATACATGGTATCTTCCCTCCAACCTTCTTCCTTCTTCCTTCTTCCGACGGACATCCGTTACATCCGTTACATCCGTTACATCCGTTACATAATCCGTTGCCGAACTTCCTTCAATTAATCGCGGGCGATACCTTCGGATCGGGCCGCCAACTGCACTGCACCGGCGACAGCAATGGCCACTCTTTCGTCAAAAACAGACGGTATAATGTGCTCTTTGTCAAGCTGAGAAGGACTGACTAAAGAGGCGATCGCATAAGCTGCTTCCAAATACATACTGGGCGTAATCGTGGTTGCTTTGCAGTCCAAAGCACCTCGAAATATCCCCGGAAATGCCAAAACATTGTTAATTTGATTCGGGTAATCGCTGCGTCCGGTTGCTATGATCGCCGCATCTTCCATAATTAATTCTGGCTGAATTTCAGGAATGGGATTTGCCATTGCAAAAACAATGGGATTCTCGGCCATCGAACGCACCATCGAACGGGTGACTACGCCGGGGGCGCTGACGCCTAAAAATACATCGGCACCGGCGATCGCATCTTCCAAAGTACCGCTCGAAGCCACGGCAAATTCTAGTTTTTCTGGGTTCATATCCGTGCGGTCTTGGGAGAGAACGCCTTTGGAGTCGCACATGATGATGTTTTGGGCACCTGCTTTACGCAACAACCGGGCGATCGCGACTCCGGCCGCACCGGCTCCGTTAATCACGATACACACTTCTGCGATGGTTTTTTTAACGATTTTCAAGGCATTAATTAATGCTGCCAAACTGACAATTGCAGTGCCGTGCTGGTCGTCGTGAAAAATCGGAATATCTAAGGTTTCCCGCAATCTTGCTTCGATTTCAAAGCAGCGGGGAGAAGAAATATCTTCGAGGTTAACGCCGCCAAAAACCGGGGCGATATTCTGCACTGTGCGAATAATTTCCTCAGTATCTTGGGTATTCAAACAGATAGGAAAGGCGTCAATACCTGCAAATTCTTTAAATAGCATGGCTTTGCCTTCCATGACTGGCAGTGCGGCGGCAGGGCCGAGGTTTCCCAGTCCCAAAACTGCGCTACCGTCGGTAACAATAGCAACAGTATTTTGTTTGATTGTCAGGTTATAAACTTGTTGGGGGTCATTGGCGATCGCAGTGCAGATGCGGCCGACTCCAGGGGTGTATGCCATTGCCAAATCTGACTGGCGTTTGAGGGAAATTTTGCTAACTACGCTGATTTTTCCGCCGCGGTGCAAGTTGAAAGTGCGATCGTACACGTCGATCACTCTGATATCTGGCAGTGCTTTCACTGCTTGCACTATTTCTTCATTGTGCTCGAGGCTGGAGGCATCGACGTTGATATCGCGAACGGTAGTGGCGCGGGTTTGCTCGATCAAGTCGATTTGGCCGAAGTTGCCGCCGACAGATGCGATCGCGCTGGTGACTCTTGCCAGCATTCCCGGCTGGTTCGGCAGAGCAACCCGAATTGTTAAACTAAAGCTGGGATTTGGTGTCAGTTTTACCATGATGTCTTGATTTCAGATTTGAGAATTTCAATCTTAGATTTTATCGCCAATGTTAGGCATAAAATTTAATAATTTAAATTTTCAACTGAAATTTTTAACAACTTCTATGAGCCTGTGGTGCGATCGCTCTGCACTGCCTTGCGTGCCGCTGGGAAACTCATCTTTTTTTGAGTTGAGCTTTGCTCTGTCTATAGCTTGTGACTCGCCCACAAATAGCCTATTTTCTGTCAAGTTCGCAGCGAACCGCGAATATGAAGCGCGGGCCTCTCATACCAATTTAATGTGAAGTTGCACATATCTCGATCCCCCTAAATCCCCCTTAAGAAGGGGGACTTTGAGCGGAATCTTGTCCCCCCCTTATTAAGGGGGGCTAGGGGGGATCTGATTCTACGGGGCCTCATAAAAAATTGGTATCAACCCGGTTTCTGAGGTCAACGCGCGCAAATCTTATCTATTTTTGATAATATTTCTGCTTATTCTGAACCTCAGCAGATATTTCGCAAAACTCTATTTTCCAGCGATACCGCCTAATTCCTGCTGCTGTCTTTTGAAGCGAGACACCGAGGAGAGTTGATGCGGCTTTTTGGTGGCCTTTATTGGAAATGTAAAAAGTAGATGCACGGCTGTTTGAGCCGGCAGGTAAAAATCTGAGCGACTGACAAGCGGGCCTTTGATATATATTTTGTCTGGTTTAACACTTGCCAAAGATTGCGAGTGCAACCTTGCAAACGCTCTAAATTACCTGCACGCTTTGCCCGATAATTCCAGGGAGTGTAACTAACAGACAATCTACCCCGCGCCGACACAGGCACAGCTTGGGCCGAACCGTGTTGAGTTGCTGGTTGCTAACTGTCAATTTTACCGATCGGTCGCAGCATCGGCCCATATAATTGTAAAGAATTTGCAAGCCAGACAATCCGGGGGAACTTTTTCTAAGTCTTCCAGATCTATCGGTTGCTCTGCTTCGCTGCCGGGGGGAACTATGCACAGGGCAACTTGTCCGACTCCAGCCATGAGTTCGGCAACTCGCTCCAAAATACTGTCCATTTTGTCAATTAGTTGCTCTGCTGCATCCAGACTCGGCGCGATGATGAAAAAGGTTTTGACTCCATCGGGACAAGGGGCGAAGCCGAGGGTACACTCTCGTAATAGTGCTTGGGTGGAGAGACTGAAACCGTCGTAGAAGCGAGCGATTACTGCTTGATAAAAGGCGTGGGTCAGAGAGCGATCGCCAAAAATTGGTTGAGATAACATAACTACTTCCTTTCGTAGGATTTTTGGGAGCATTGAAAAAATTTTAACATACCTTAATGTAAGCGATTTAACAAAATGATCTAGCGATCGAGATCATGGACTTGATGTGATAATTTTTAATTTGTGTAGCGATCGCAACTGTGATAAAATGTACTCTGTGCTATCACGGCCAGTCAGTAACTCAGGGCTGAAGCCACTGAGCTTGTAAGAGTAATTGAGCAAGCTATACTGACCAGCCTAAGTCTTAACTGACTACGTTATTTGAGTCACGACACCGGGAGAATGCGAAGCTAGTTCCTTGCTCTGTCATCTGCAATTAAACAGTTTTAAAGTCACTGAAACAGTGTTGCAGGTCTAAAAAGCTCTCATAACCTTGGCGAAGCTAACATTACCCGTAAGGGCTTGGAGACAACCATATCTCCGCAGAGGGGCAACCATACCCCTCTACCCCGCAAGGGGATTCAAGGCGGTTGAAACCGCCGAGTCGTTTTCCTCTCAGGTCTAAAGACTCGCTCGTTTCCCACTTACCGAGTATTTTTATGATTTTGATCGCATCAGCAGCTCAAAGCTAAGTACAAAATTTCCTACTAGGTGAGGAGAGGGGGAGAGGGCCACAGGGAGAGAACCCGAGGGAAATTACCTAAGTAGTAAGAGTATTATTGGCAAAAAGTGCTTAATCTAGAGTTTAAAATAAACATCCAATCAAAATATTCAAGATGAACTCGATCGCCCAACAGTTAAAAGCAAAATTTGAAAAAGCATTCACCGCTGCATTCGGCGAAAGTTACGCAGGTGCAGATCCGATGCTAGCCGCCGCCAGCAATCCCAACTTTGGGGACTTTCAGTGCAACGCGGCGATGAGTTTGGGGAAAAAGTTAGGAAAGCCCCCACGGGCGATCGCCTCGACAATCATCGAAAACCTAGATATTACTGACATCTGCGAAACCCCAGAAATCGCCGGGCCCGGTTTTATCAATTTGAAGCTGAAACCGGCTTATTTGGAAGCGCAAATTAGTGAGATCGCCGGCGACTCGCGTTTGGGGATTGAACCGGCGAAAACGCCTCAGACAATCGCGATCGACTTTTCGAGTCCGAATATAGCCAAAGAAATGCACGTCGGACATTTGCGATCGACAATCATCGGAGATGCGATCGCCCGCACCCTCGAATTCCAAGGCCACGACGTACTCAGAATCAACCACATCGGCGACTGGGGCACCCAATTCGGAATGCTGATCGCATACTTGCGCGAAGTTCACCCCGAAGCCCTCACAACCGCTGACGCCCTAGACTTAGGAGATTTAGTCGCATTTTACCGCCAAGCAAAACAGCGCTTTGACACAGACGAAACCTTCAAAGAAACCGCCCGCCAAGAAGTAGTAAAACTGCAAGCAGGCGCCGAAGACACCCGCCGCGCTTGGAAATTGCTGTGCGATCAATCGCGCCGCGAATTTCAAGTAATCTACGACTTGCTCGATATCAAATTAACCGAACGCGGCGAATCGTTTTACAATCCTCTATTGCCCGCTGTAGTCGAAGATTTAACAACTCTAGGTTTGCTAGTTGAAAGTGACGGCGCGAAATGCGTTTTTGTAGACGGTTTCACCAACAAAGAAGGCGAACCACTGCCGCTAATCGTCCAAAAAACCGACGGAGGCTACAACTACGCCACAACAGATTTAGCAGCAGTGCGCTACCGGATACAAAAAGACAATGCAAAGCGCTTAATTTATGTCACCGATTCGGGACAAGCAAACCATTTTGCCCAAGTATTTGCAGTAGCCAGAAAAGCTGGTTGGATTCCTGAAGATGTCGAAATTGTCCACATTCCCTTCGGTTTGGTATTGGGAGAAGACGGCAAGAAACTCAAAACCCGTTCGGGTGATACAGTGCGGTTGCAAGATTTGTTAGATGAGGCGATCGTCCGCACACGCCAAGATTTAGAAGAGAGATTAAAAGTCGAGGAAAGACAGGAAACTGAAGAATTTATTGCTAACGTATCTCGAACAGTTGGTTTGAGTGCCGTTAAGTATGCCGATTTAAGTCAAAACCGCGCCAGCAACTATATTTTCAGTTACGACAAAATGCTCGCATTGCAAGGAAATACCGCTCCATATATGCTGTATGCTTACGTGCGCGTGCAGGGAATTCGCCGCAAAGGTGAGATTAATTTTGATAATTTAGATTCTGGTGCAAAAGTGATTTTGCAGTCAGATGCCGAGTTGGTTTTAGCCAAACATTTATTGCAGTTGAATGAAGTTGTGAATGCTGTTGGTGGCGATTTGTTGCCGAATCGAATTTGTCAGTATTTGTTTGAATTGAGTCAAAAATTCAATCAATTTTTTGAGCAATGTCCGGTTTTGAAAGCTGAGGAACCGTTGCGGACTTCGCGGTTGATTTTGTGCGATTTGACTGCAAGAACTTTGAAATTGGGTTTGGAGTTGTTGGGGATTAAAGTATTGGAAAGAATGTAAGTTTTTAACTCTTGTGAAACAGGCAAGATTCCAGGCGATGTAGGGGCGGGTTCGCTAACAATAATTGCCTGAAACCAACCATCTCGAAAACCCGCCCCGGCCTGATTACTAGAAAAAACGTTCATAATCATCGTGGTTTCCAATCCAAAACCATGTCACGGTATCTCCTTGTAAAATCCCCACTGCTGGATAGCCGCGCGTGATTCTCGCATACCAGATATTTTCTTCCTGGTTGATGCACTTGAAGTGCAAAGATCGATGAAAGGGATTTTCCAGCCAGAAACGATAAGCTTTTCTAGCTTGCTCTTTTACTTTACTGTCAAGAGAATTGTATTTTTCCCAAAAGGAAGGAAGGGTGGTAGATTTCATAACTCATTGAGTCTCATTTCCTGTGCCTTTCCTTCAGCAATTTCTTGTTTTGCGCGTTGGGCCGCAGCCACAAGTTGCGGTTGCGTTTTCTTGAAAGATTCGTCCCATTGAAGCTCATCTTTTAAGTCGGCGATATACTCTTTCAAGTATTCTGCTACTTGCTGCTGTAAAGTTTCTGGCAGAGACTGCATCATCTCGATCGCTGCATCAATACCTTCCCACAGTTCAGAAAGCGGTACAGTCTCTCCTGTCATTGCTTCGTGCCATCCTTGACGAAAACAGTCTTCGGCTGACTTCAGGGGTTCCTCATCAGCAAGAACGATAATGCGAACTCGGCGATCGGCAAATTTGGCTGATTGGGCGAGAATTTCTTCCCACGTTCCCTCTAGTTCTAGTAGTTGTGTTGTCATTTTTTTCATGGAATTGTGACTAAGTTTATTTTAGCGTGTGAAGAAGTGCGATCGCCCCTTCATGCGTCAAATTTCAGGCTAATGGGAATATTTTTCGATCTTGCTAAAGAGAATATGTTATACTTTTTGGTGGAAAGTATTGAAGTTGATACTAGATAGCCGTAATGCCTGAAAATATTAAGCCGATTCAAAAGATTCTCTTTGGTAGTCCAGGGACGGGAAAAAGCTACCAGATTCGGAAAATTGCTATAGATCAATTAAAAATTCCTTTCGATGAAGCTACCAAAATGCTTAGTAACACTGTCAAGACAGTGTTTCATCCAGAGTACACCTATGCTGATTTTATGGGGAAATTGTTGCCACTCACCCAAGGCAACTCCATTATTTATAAATTTTATCCAGGACATTTTATCCGCATCTTGGGAATGGCATACCAAGGTTTAATTGACGGTAATAAAGACCATTACCTGCTGGTAATTGATGAATTAAATAGAGGAAATGCGGCAGCTATTTTTGGTACTGTATTTCAGTTGCTGGATCGCGAAAGTGATGGCTGGTCGAGTTATGAAGTCGATATTTCTGAAATGGAGTTAGTTGGCTTACTGGAAGCAATGCGCCTAAAGCCAAGCATTCAAGATGGAACAATTGAAATTAAAGAAGGAAAGGCTAAAATACCTTGTGAAGATTTTTGTCAACGAAGGAAAGATGAATTAGCCTCAGAAAATCCTGATGGTAGCAGAGTATTTAGTCTTCTACAACAACGGCGAATTAATATTCCACATAACTTGTCTATTCTCGCGACAATTAACACTTCGGATGAATCAATTTACTACCTCGATAGTGCCTTTAAGCGGCGGTGGGACTGGGAATATGTTAAGGCTCCAGTAAGAGGCGCATCTATTCCAGAAGAATTGCGAGATGTGAACTTAATAATTAATGGTGAGCCACAAGGAGCATGGTCAGATTATATTCTGGGAATTAATGAATTGATTAAATCAAATCATCAGGTGATTCGGCGGATTGAAGATAAACAAATTGGTTGGTGGTTCATAAAACCAGAAGACGATAAAGTCGATCTTGAGCAAGTAAAAGATAAATTAATGTTTTATCTTTGGGATAGTGTATTTGCGAGAGATAAACGACCGATAGAGGAGTTTTTATCGGATTCCGATAATGCGGTAAAATTAACAGCATATTCAGACTTTCTAGATTTGATGCAAGAATTTATGAGGAAAGTAGGTGAGCTGGGTAAAAAATAATTTTTTTAGGATTTGCCAATTATGATTAACTTCAATTCCTTAAAGTTAATAGTCCCCAATAATTACTCGTTTGTTGGCATTCAAAAGAAAGATGACGAACTGTACTTTTATCTACCTAAAGGGTTTGATGCTCGACTATCTGAGCTTGACACATTTGTAGGTAAACGAGATTTGTTTTTCCTACTATATAAAATTTTCGGCACTTTTAAAGAAATCTGTATTGAGAAAGGTTATATAGATGATATTGATGAGTTTGGCACCCAGGATCGTGATGGTGTAATTAACAGTCATCGCGGTTCTGAAATTCAAGATGATGAAGACAACTCAGAAAATATATTTTACTCGAAGCTGGACATTATTACTCACTTTTTGAAGGCTTATGAGGAACCAAAAATTTTAGCCCTGGCTTATCGATTGGGCAAAAGTAACAAGTTTGATGTCAGCCAGATTCATAAATACTTACACCAAGCTGTGTATTTACCTAATCATGCAGCTTATGTCGATGAAATGCTATTTCCACGAGGAGTGATGCAGTTTGAATCTACTGATATTGTCACGATGTATTGCTATCTCTTTTGCGAGATTAAGCAGCAACTTGGAGAAGGGGTAAATGCTGAAATTACAGCATTAGCTGAGCGATTTCGTCAGCACCATCTCGGAAATCAAGACAGTCTTTTTGATGAACAGAGTTATGAGCAGGTTTTAGATATACTCAAGGAGGCCTTAGAAACAATTGACCATAATACACCCATAAAAGATGCTGATTATTGGCAGTATTACGAAGCAATCAAGTTATTTATTTATGGCAATTGGCATCAAGCAGAAAATGGTGAAATTTGGGGAATTAAAAATTTTCATAGTGTCTGGGAGTCGATGTGTTTGACTCATCTAGTACAAATAGTCGAGCCCTCATTGCTACTGTATTTGGATGATCGTTATGTAAGTTCTCGCACAGTGGAAAGAGCAAAATCATCGAATAAGCTCATTCACTTATCAAATGCTTTCGAGATAAATGGTTCTAAACTGATTCCCGATGCGATTATACTAACTTTGATTGCCCATAAAATCAAAGGTGAAAAGAATTATAAAGTGTCTGCTAATAATTGGGATGATTATGGCTATAAAACGACCATTGATGGTCTTGATATTAATTCCAGTGTGAAAGTTGTTTATATTGGTCAAACACCTGATAATCATACTATCAACAAGTTACGTGAATTATATAAGAGTGATAAAAACTCAGTAGATGTGATTATTAATGCTCGGTTACCCCAAAATTTTTACTCATTTTGGGAAATCGATTTTCCGCTTGATTCCGAATCTGTCCATAAAATGGATTACTTTAATCATGTCTTTTATTTAGCCCTAAAAAACCACATTACCGACTGGGATAGATTTTATAAAGAAATTCTTGAAGGCTTGGGTGTATTTTCTGGGCCTCTCTATAATGACCCAAATTTTGCTATTTTTCAATTCTCACTTTTGAGGGATAGAAGCATAAATATAACAGTTGAAAAAATGAAGGAAAAATTTAATAATTTTATTCAAGAAATTTTCCATCAAAATGAATATTTTTGTGAAATAATCGACATCAAATACTTAGACATTAAATACTTCCGAGATCCAAACAAAATTGAAGAAATTAAACGTAGAAGTATCCGTAAACAGTTTGTCTATGAGCACTTGCTTCAAAAGACTTTAGAGAAGAGAAAGGATCAATACAGTAATTTGAGTATTCGGAGTAGCTTTTGGCTCCCTAGCTACCTACCTGATGATTCAGAATTGTTACAAGATAGCTTGCCTTTCATGGATGGCTACATTAAATTAAAAAATGTGAATTTTAAGTTATTGGCTGAAACCTATTTCGCTTAAAGCCTTTCAGCTAAAATACAGCTTACACCACATTCATCTAAATACGATCGAGTACATTCAAATCGAGCATTTACGGCTTTTTGTTAACAATCAAGGTATCCAAGATGCCTTTAAACATTGTTACGACAATTTGGCGATCGTTATCTCTCACAAATATATCGTAGTTGGGACTTGAGTTAATTTCAATTAACCAATATGCTCCGTTTTTATCTACTGCTATGTCAAGCCCAGCATAATTAATCGCAATTTCTGCAAAAACAGGTTTAACAAAATCTTCAATCTCGGACATGAGATTAGAGTTAATTATATGTTTGGCTTTTGCACCTTCCCAGTGCAGCGGGCTTAAATTTCCCGCAAATTTAGCCTGAGATTTGTCTTTCTCGTACAGCAAAACTAGCTTTTCTTTGCAGAATACAGCCCGATATTCGTGGGCAATTTCGATATATTCTTGAGCTAGCGCCACATGGTCATAATCTTTGCTATTGACGTTAAATATAATTTCTAGGGCTTCTTTAATTGGCTCTCTAGTTTCACACAAAAAAACATTGTTGCCACCAGCACCGCGATTTCTTTTGAGAATCACCGGGAAAGCGAATTTTTTGTTTACTTCTAAAACTATGGATTCAATATCTGGGAAAGTCAAATACTTTTTATACTTCTCCTCGCAGTGAGGCGAGACAAAACCGAGAGTTCTGGGAGTATTTATATTGCCGTTTAATAGTTGATAAGTATATTCTTTGTCTTTAAAAATTTCTGCTACTGACGCGCTGTTAAATGGCGTCATGTAATTGACAAAATAATATTCTTCGCCGCCCTGTTTGAGTCTAATCAAGTTTTGGGAAGGATGCAGGATTTCGTAAGGGATATTTAATTCCTCACAAGCTGCCAGCAGGATTTCAATATTGGTTAGCATAAAATGTAACTTAATTAGAAATTAATTTTAAAGATTTGAGATTTAAGAATTGCTTCCAAATCTCAAACCTCAAATTAGATCGCACTTTTATCCAAACAATCGCTGCTGCCCGTTTGCCGCATCTTTCCCGGCATAAATCTCGCGCGTTCCCTTGGGAATGTAAATCCAATCGAATTCTTGCAAGCGGTTTGTCAAATTGGAAATGCTCACTCCCAATTCATCTCTCATTTTGTATAAATGCGACCACTTAGTTAAATCGCGTCCCTGTCTTTTTTCCTCCAAAATACACCGAGGCATCAACAAACAGCTTGCAAAATATTGCGCTTGCCATTCGATCGACAAAACCTTATTATCCGCACTCGCACCCCGACAAACAAACGGTTCCTCGACATCAGATGCCGTTTTTCCTTCATTCCCTAAGTTTAATTCCAACTGTTCCACAGTGCCGTCTGCTTCGTCTTGATTGACGTGTAGCACCCAGTGGCCGATTTCGTGGGCGATCGTCGATTCGATGAACCCCGGCGGTTTTTCGAGAATCTGTTCGTTGATTTCGATTAACCGCTGCTGCGGCAAAATCCTCGCCGCGATCGCACCTTCTTCATCCGGCTCAATGCACTCCCAAACTACGCCCAAATCCAGAAAATCAGCAACCGTTGTCGCATCAAAAGGCCATCTCGGAGCAAAATTTTGCGTTTTCTGCATCTGCATCAAGATGTCATTTGCCAAACGCTCGATCGTTTCTTTGGGATAGAAGCAATACGGCTTAAAAATACTCACTATGAGGGGCCTCTCTTACGCTTCAAAAGACTGTTTGAGCCAATCTGGATTTTCTTGCATTCGGCGGAAAAGAGCCTGCATTTCCTTCGGATTCTGCTTCAGCAGCGCTTCGTACTGCTGCGGCAGCCTCCCCGCCAAGAAAATCAATTCCTCTTCGTTTATGTCTAGATTCCGCGCTAATGCTCGGATTACCTCCTCTTTTGGCGCATAATCCGCTCGATCGTTCTCCAACTTCGACAAATAAGTAAAGTCCACACTTAGCATAGCTGCTAGCTCACGTTGTGAGTAAGCTTTGTCCTTGCGAGCTTGACGGATCAGTCTTCCAAATGTTTGTTCCACGGTTTTTTGCCTCCTGACAAGCATTCTAGCCTGTTTTGATGAAAAGTTCAACAAAATACTTGACGGGAAAATCAACCCGCGCTACCATGAAGTTAGTTGACGGTTTAATCAACCTACCGAACCTGACTGGTAGGGTTAAGGGTGCAAATTAGCCTAGCTCACACGCTACATATAGCGTCGTTAACTTCAGAGGAGTGAGAAGCGCTGGGCGTCAAAACGCTTGTACGCAGCAAATAAGGAGGAGCAGATCGCAAATGCTGAGAACCTGGACAGACACGCATTACAAGCTGGAAGACGATGACTGGCTATACATCGCCACCCACGAAGAACAAAGCTCAGCCTCACTGGTTTGTCCCGGCTACGCGCGGGATGGCGAAGGCTTCAGCATCCACTTCACCCCAGCGCACCTAGAAACATTAGAGCATTTGCTCGCCGCGCTGCGGATTATTAAAGCTCAACAAGAGGCGATGCTTGAGTATACCTATCCCGAACCAAAAGCGACAACACATCTCATTCGGTAATCGAAGTTCGGCCACCAGCAATGTACGAGATTTAACTGATTACCAATTACCAATTCCCGGTAAAGCAATAAAGAACTAAGGAAAAACGAACAATGACTACTAAAACACAAGAAAGACCTACATTTTCAGTATTTGGTGCCAAACCGAGCAATGCTTTGCTAGTACCAGAAATCCCGATCGCAGTACGTAACAATTGCCAAAGTGGCCAGTGGGCGATCGGCGACACCGACTACGGTTCAAAATGCTCAATGACAATCCTCAAATTCTCCAAATTCTTCGGTTCCCTCGGTCAAACTTCCCACACACTATGGGGTCAACTGTGGTTTGTCGCAGAAACCGGCGAATTGCCACAAGGAGTAGTCATGGTGACATACATCAAAAACCGCAGTTTGAGCGATTTTAACGGCTTAGTTGCCTCAGTTCAATCTCGCGGAGTAGAGCCTGCTACAGGTATTTTCATTCCCGAGTTTACCCAGCATTCCGGCGAAAAACCAGACGACAGCGGATTCGTTAAACCAATCAATTATTACAGTTTAAAATGGTCGTGGATGGAGCGTAGCAACTGGGCAATTATCGACCAAGCAGCAGCTATTTTGTCCGATATGAGCAATCAATCTCGGATGATCGATTTAGAAGGAACGCGGCAAATGGTGTGTTTGGATAATCTCCCTCCCCAGGAAGTTGCGCGCTTGATGGCCGCTCACGCTGGCGGTGAAAGCGATGCTATGGCTTTGAATTCTAACAGCGCTATGTCGTTGTCGCCAGCCGAAGACCAATTAACTGCTGACTTGTTCTAATTTTGTTGTAAAGGCGCGATTTAATCGCGCCTTTACCATAACTGTTACAACAGACTGAAATGAAGAAATTAACCAAGCTGAAAACCAAACCAAACCTGCAAGAAAGCCGTTTGAGAGAGAATCTTGAGCTGCTAGACCAAATTCGGACAGATGCAGTTAACGACATCGAAAGTCTCACCGAAGGCTTCCAGCACATGACTTTAGTTGCCGAATCAGTCCAGCGGAATTACAGAGCTTTGTTAGCCGAAAATCAATTGCTAAAAGGCGCACTTTTGAGTATAATTGATGAGTGCGCCTGCTGGGAAGGAAATCGGTGCGATCGCTGCTGGAAACTTCTCAAAATGCTAGCCAGCGATAATCCCGAAGAAAAACCCGACGCAGCCAGCAAGTACCGTTCCATTCTCAGCCAACTCCGCAACTTAGAATAACTAAAAACGTTTCAGTCACAAGTGTCTAAAACTTAGAATCAGGAGAAGCAAACATTATGACAATAGCAACTGCCAAGGATAGCAAAGCCCAAATTTTGCAAAACTTTCAGCAGATTTTAGCCGACAAGAAAAAGATCGAATCCAAAGTCGAAACCAAAGAACAGTCAGCCGAAAAAGCCAAAAACAAACAACTCCTCGAAGTCGCTTCCACCTACACAATTGACAGCATAGTCAAAGGCTTGGCTGACTTGCAATTAGATTTCGGCAGCATCATCAGCGGACTTTCCGAAAAACTAAAGGCGGAATCTTCAAAATTAGACGAATTAAAACGCGCGATCGAAATCGAAGCCCAACAATTGCAAGAGTTGCAGCAAATCCGAGTTGTAGCAGACGCCCTCCACATTTTAACTCAAGAGCACCGAGAAAAATTGACCCTGCTCGAACAAAACGCTGCTAACCAACGCGAAATTATCGAAAAAGACACGACCCAAAAACGCAAAATTTGGGAAAAAGAACAGCAAGAATTTGATGCAGCAGTTCAAGAAGAAACTGCACTCCTAACTAAAAAGCGCCAAGAAGAAACAGCAGATTATCAATACGAATTACAGCGCACTCGCAAAATCGAAACCGACGAATACGAAGAAACGAAGCGCAAACTAGAACGGGACTTGCAAGAATCTACTCGCGAAAAAGAGAAAAATTGGGTGGAACGGGAAAAAGTCCTCAGCGACAATCAAGCGGAGTTTGAAGAGAATCAAAGAAAAGCCGCCGGATTTGAAGAAGAACTCAAACAGGCTTATGTCAAAGCCAAAGAAGAAGCAATTCAAGAAGTTTCCCGCGAAGCTAAAGTCAAGGCAGATTTAGTGGATAAAGAATGGGAAAGCACTAAGCAAGGATATGAATTGAAAACGCAATCTTTGCAGCAGACTATTGAACGACAAACCGAACAAATCGCCGAAACTTCCGCGCAACTGCAAGCCACGATGAAGCAAGCGCAAGATTTGGCCATGAAAGCTTTTGCCAGCAAAGCTTAAAACCCAGTAAGGTGTGCAATGCCCACCTTACGGAAAAATGACAGAAATTTTCCCAACTATTAAGGAATGAAAAGTCATGAACAAAAGAGTTAGCGACAAAAGCACCAAAGCTGAAATTTTAGAAGCGTACAAGGAAGCAGCGCAAGAAAAAGCGCAGCTAGAATCGCAAATCCAACAGCTAAACGCTTCCCAAAAGCAAACAGCAGCCCCCGAAAAACCTATTGTGGAGGCACAAAAACCAATGGCTTTAACTCAAAATCCACAAAAAATGCAGTCTACAATCGACAATTTGATTTTGCTGCAATTTGGCTTTGGTGGCGCTGTCAGTGAGTTGTCGGAGAAATTAACTTCGGAAGCTGCTAAACTCGAAGAATTGCGGCGCACCGTGGGCGATGAAATTCAACAACTGCAAGAGTTGCACAGTTTAGAAGATGTTGCAGAAGATACGCTGGACAATTTAATTCAACAGTATGAAGAAAGCGCGAAAACTTTTGCTGGCGAACTCAGCGAACAGCGCGAAACTGTTGAACAGGAATTGTTGGAACGCCGGCAAGCTTGGGAAAAAGAGCAGGAACTCCACAAGTTGGCTATTAAAGAACGCAATGAGCATCACCAAAAAGCTCGCCAGCGGGATGAAGAGTTGTATGATTATGAGTTGAATCTTCAGCGAAATCTGGACATCGAAGAATACGAACAGCGCCAGAAAAGGCTGTATCAAGAAATTGAAGAGTTTCAGCAAGAACAGGAGAAACAGTGGGCGGAACGCGAAAAATCTATTTCGGAACGGGAAAAACTTTATGCTGAGGTGAAAGCTAAGGTAGAAGCTTTCCCGAAAGAATTGGAAGCTAATATCAAGAACGGGAAAGATAACGGCCGCAATATTGGCAATTATCAAGCTAAAGTTAAGGCTGATTTGTCTGCTAAAGATATCGAAGGGCAAAAGCAAAATTATGAACTGCAAATTCAAGGGATGTTACAGACAATTCAAAATCAAGATGCGCGCCTTGCTAGCTTGTCGAAACAATTGGATTCTGCTTTGAAACAGGTTCAAGATTTGGCGGTGAAGGCGATTGAGGGCTCATCGAATTTGAGTTCTTTGCAAGCAGTGAGGGAAATTGCGATCGAACAAGCGAAGACTCAGCAAAAAAATAAGTAGATAAGTAGTCCCTTTAGATACCCGATTTCTTGAAGAAGTCGGGTATCTGCCGTATTGAATGAGCGCATCACTCGGCGGTTGAAACCGCTCCTTGTCAAACGAAGTCCGCCTGCGCGGACTAAGAGAAAGTGCGTATTCTGTGTTGTTAGGTGGGTTTACTTAATTAGCTGCGATTAAGGATTAAGAACGGTTTAAGACTTTTCGCTTGCAGCAGATTTAGGAAACTTGCACTTTACCTCAATTTCTAAGTTGCCTTCTGCTGAACCTTCCGTAATGTAAGGGATGCCAGCTTTGCCACCCATTTTGATACCAAATTTCAGTGTTAGTTCTTCAACCTCAGCCGCACCAAAATCTTTAAAAGCCGTGACAGCATACATAGCATAACTGCGAATTAGCACGCGAGCTTGCTGCATCCGGTTAATCGCATCGCTTCGCACGTCCCTCTCTTCGTCAAAAGGACTATCCTCCTGTGAGGTTGCAGCTTCGTCAATTGTGACTTCGTATACTTCACCATCTGCTTTAAAAGCGAAACGCTGTAATTCTGACATAATGTTACCTTTTGTTAAGTTTGTGTAGAGTTTGCTTAAAGATAGAGCTTGCTTCCGAAAAGTTGAGTTATTCTAGCGATAGAATTAAAACAGCAATTCAGGGTGCGTGTCAACTAAGGCAGTATTTTTTTTAAATCCAGGTTGAACTAAATGGCTCGTTACGCCCTTGTTATTGGTATTGCTCAGTATCAAAGCTCCAACCTCAAACCCCTCCCTAAAGCGGCTACTGATGCTGAAGTTGTCGCACGGGTATTAGAGGAACATGGCGAGTATACTGTTACTCGACTGCCACATCGCTGGAACGCTGAGACCCAACGTTTTGAAGTAGCACCGCAAAAAAGTGTTTCTGCTGATGAGGTATGTGAAGCTCTGCAAAATTTGCTCTTGGAACGAGGTACGAAAAGTGATGTACTGATTTATTTTGCCGGTCACGGTCTGACTTTTTTTGATAACTTGGGGGAGCAAAAAGGAGCATTGGCTACTTCCGACTGTCAGGTGGAAATGGTGGGAAGACAGGTGGTCAATTATAAATACGGGATTGATTTGTCAAGCCTCAATCGGCTAATTAAAAAGTCGGAGCTGAGCAGTTTGGTAATGTTGTTGGACTGCTGTCATAGTGGATATTTTCTTGAAAGTCAGCTAGTGCAACAAACTTTAACCGCTTTCAGTACACAAAAGGATTATTATTTAATTACGGCTTGCCGGAGTTTTGAGACTGTAAAAGCTTTGGCTGGGGAAGCGCACGCCATTTTTACAGGAGCTTTGCTGAAGGGTTTGGCATCGGAAAATGCTAGTAGAAATGGGCAGGTCAGTGGCGATCGCCTATTTGATTATATCAGCAATGAACTTAAGGGCACTCAGTGGGGGCAAGAAGCGATTCGTATGGGCTGGGGCCGCTGCATTACTCTGGTAACGTATCCGCAACTAGAGACTTCGGCTACTGAAATTAATTTCGATCGCCAAAATCCGTATCTGGGACTCTCTGCTTTTGAAGCTGAACAAGAGAAGTATTTTTGTGGGCGGGAAGAAGCAGTTCGGACGCTGATTACCCACCTGACAAATAGCCGTTTTCTATCTGTTATCGGCTATTCTGGTTCTGGCAAATCTTCTTTAATAAAAGCGGGATTGCTGCCACAGTTAAGTCGGGATAGAATTCCTGGTAGCAGTAAGTGGCCCGTTGAATCTTTTACCCCTGGGAAACACCCCCTCGGAAAACTGGTGGATATTCTAGCTCGACATCGAGAGCAGAATCAGCTTTTTGTAATTTTTATAGATCAGTTTGAGGAGGTATTTACTCTCTGTGAAGATGAAGCCGAGCGACAGAGTTTTATCCGCCTGATTGCAGAGGAGATGAACGATTCTGAGCGAAAGAGCCGGATGATTATTGCACTTCGTGGAGATTTTTTAATTCGCTGCGGTAATTATCCAGAAGTTTTAAATTTGATCAATCACATTCCGACTACAACTTATATTGTCAAGTCGCTAGGGATTGAAGAGTTGCCAGAGGCGATCGAGAAACCAGCCGAACTGCACGGGGTAAAATTTGAACGGGGGTTAGTATCCCAAATTGCCCAAGATGTTGCCGGTCAACCGGGAGCATTACCGTTGTTACAATATGCTTTGAAGGAGTTGTGGCGAGTCTGCATAGAAAAACCCGAATCACCAGAGCCGTTACTGACGAAAAAAGGCTATGAAGAAATTGGCGGTGTTCAAGGGGCTTTGGAAAATCGAGCTAATGTGATCTACCAAAGTCTTAGTGAGGGCGATCGCACTTTTGTACGCAAGCTGTTTATGGAATTGGTGCAGTTGGGTGAGGGTACGGAGGTAACGCGCCGGCGGGCTGATTGGGATAGACTAAGGGCGATCGCGGATTCTCCAGAGCAGTTAGAGCAGGTAATTGGGTTGTTGGCTGGGGCGCAGCAGCGTTTAATTATTGTGGATGAAAACACGGTGGAAGTGGCTCACGAAGCTCTGTTGTGCCGGTGGAAGTTACTGAGTAATTGGATTGAAGAGGATCAGGAGAATATTCGGATTAGTCGGCGCTTAGAGATAGCTTGTCGGGAGTGGGAAGAAACTTATCGCCAGTCAGATGATGCGCTGTTGACGGGTGCGCGATTGGCGGAGGTTGAGGAGTGGGAGAAGAGGGTGCAGCCGAATTTGACTGGGGATGAGAGGGAGTTTTTGCGGAGGAGTGTTGGTAGGCGCGATCGGGAGGTGCAAGCTGAATTACAGCAACAGCGACAATTACGCGAAGCAGCAGAAGCAAAAGCTATGGCGGAATTGGAAAAGTCTATAGAAGCAGAAGCCAGAGCCAAAGCCGAAGCCGAAAAAGCTGAGGAGGCTAGAGCCAGAGCAAAGGTGGAATCACAAAAAACTAAGCTAGCAGTTAGAGGCGGAATTTTACTTGCCATGCTAGCAATTTTAACATCGGGATTAGCCGTGTGGGCTAAAGCCGAGAGTAATAGAGCAACAACAAATGAGATTAAGTCATTAACTGAATCAGCCACCACTTTTTTTAACGTTAATTATCAGCTAGAAGCATTAACAGCAAGTGTAAAGGCTTTAAAACAAATTCGGAAGCAACAGGGTGAAGTTCCAACTGCTATTAAAACAATTCTTGAGGAAGTTCGAGAACGAAATCGGTTAGACGGACATACCAATGAAATTAGAGATGTTAGTTTTAGCCCTGATGGTAATATCATTGCTTCTGCTAGTGATGATCAAACTGTGAGGCTTTGGAATAAAGAAGGAAAACTGTTAGCCGAACTGAAACATACAACTGGTAGGGGAGTGTGGGGTGTTAGCTTCAGCCCCAACAGCCAGACTGTCGCTAGTGCTGATACTGATGGTATTGTAAAAGTGTGGGATCTTAAAAAGATTATGAACAAATCCAATCCCGAAATAAAACTACCAGAACGCAATAGGTTAGATGATGTTATCAGGGTAACTTTTAGTAAAAATGGTAAATTCATTGCTTCTGTTCATTGGGATAAAACAGTAAGGATTTGGGATATAAAAACAAAAAAAATAAAAAAAACTATAATAGATAAAGATCATCCATCTGATTCTTTTTGGGTCAGTTTTAGTCCTGACGGTAAAAAGCTTGCTACAGCTAGGAGAGATAAGACTGTAAAAATTTGGCAAGTAGATAATGATACCCTCCCCAAAACTCTGACAGGTCATAGCAAGCTAGTCTATGCTGTCAGTTTTAGTCCCAACGGTGAAATGATTGCTTCTTCTAGTTGGGATAAAACTATAAAGCTCTGGCAGGTAGACAATGGCAAACTAATCAGGACTTTTGAGGGGCTTGAGGGACATAGCGATGAGGTTAACGGCATAGCTTTCAGCCATGATGGTACAATGATTGCATCTGCTAGTAAAGACAAAACTATAAAGCTATGGCAAGTAGCAGATGGCAAGTTAATTCAAACTTTTAAAGGGCATACTGATACAGTCAATAGTGTGAGTTTTAGCCCCGATGACCAGACAATTGTTTCTGCTAGTGATGATAATACACTAAGAATGTGGAGTTTAAACAAAGTTAGCATTCAGATTAATGAGGTCAATAAAATTTTGGAAAATAGTTGTAATTGGCTGAAAAATTATTTGCGAAATAATTCTAATGTTGCTGTTGAAGACAGGGGAATTTGCCCAATAAATTTTAGGCAGAGGGATTGACAGATCGAAAAATCGAATTATAATAAATAAAGTTGTGTTTAGCAGTCAAAAGAATGGAAGCACTCAGCAAATCTATTGAGCAGTTAAAAAAATCATCCAGCCAGATAATTTATGACACGGAGTTGACCAAAATAGTCCAAGATTTTAGTTCTGAGATGGAAGTAGCTGTCGGAGATGCTTGTACATCGGAAATGACCGAAGAAGATCAAACAGAAATTGCATACTTCGTAGATATTGTTAATGCAATCTCAAGTAACAAGGCTTTTTTAAGCAGAGTTTCAATTGACAAAATTAGCTCGACTTTAAACGCCGCTCAACAGAAGAGTTGTATGTGTTCCAAAAAACCATGCAAACCAGAAGCAATCATACAAGGAATGGTTGATTCATACGTAAAGAGATTGCAAGATTTGAGAAATTCAGGAAACGAGAGATAAGTGGCTTAACCGTTTATTTCAATTCAGTGAAAAGGCGATCGCCCCTTTGCCCCTCAAAAAAGCGATCGCCCCTCAGCCCTCCAACCCTCAAAAACTATACTAAAATCAGTACCCCCAACCATCAAACAGCATGGTACAACAACTCACCCCTGAAACCAAACCAGAAATCATCTACCCCGATCGCGACGCAGAACCAATGGCAGACAACACCAAACAATTCCGATGGATTGTCACTATTAAAGAAAATCTAGAAATCTTGTTTGCCAGCATCCTACCCAAGCTGAACAACAACGGCAGCGTGCAGAGGAAGCGATCGCCCAACTTGAACAAGAACGACAGCGTTATCAAACTTTCCTACAACAAATACAGCAGCAAACCATAGACCCCGACCCTAGTAATTAACAAAACGAATCCAACTAAATCAATCTCCCTTAGTCCAGTTTCCCAACTGTCTACTCCCACCCAGTCTTTCGAGAGCCTTAAACCCTATCTACAGCGTTCTAATTTTTAGTCAAAAGCCCGATCGCACTGTTCACTTATCGAAACTGTCCCTTCCTCTCCTGACCGCTTCAGTCGCACTCTCTATGCTTTAAGTTAATCAACCAAAAGATATATTTGACTTAGAGGCACTATGCAGAAACAAATCATACGCCAAAAAGATACTAATGCTTGGATACTTCAGTGCTGGGTTTCTTTTATTGTTGCCCTTTCCGCAACTACTGTAGGTATCATTTATTTACAGGTAGATCCCTGGCAAAAAGCTTTTATGGGTATGGGTTTAACTTTTTCAGTCGGCTCGTCTTTTACTTTAGCAAAAACCATTCGCGATAACAACGAGGCAACAACATTAACTGCCAGAATCGACGAAGCTAGAGTTGAGAAAATTCTCGCTGAGCACCATCCTCTCAAATAAACTTTAATTATACAATGTATACAAAAAACAGCCCGCGCGGGCTGTTTTTGTTGTTTGAGCCACAGGTTTCAAGCTGCGGATGGCAATTGTGGATTTCAATGGCCACCTTTGAACTTACGATCGCCCAACTTATTCTTTTGTCGCTGGCGAATACCGGCCTTAACTGTCGCCATATCCACCGGAAAACCAACGACAGGAATCACCTGATCCTTGCGTTCTTCTTCCAGATTCTTGAGTTCGGTGTAATCAACCCAGTGAATGCAATTCACCGGACAAGTGTCGATCGCCTCAGCAATCAACTCTTCAGAATCCCCGTCTTGTCGAACTACGCGCGATCGACCGTAATCCGGTTCAATATAAAAAGTATTGCGAGCAACGTGAGCACAGTGCTTACAGCCAATGCAGGTAATTTCATCAACATAGACACCTTTTTGGCGCAACACGCCGCCCAACTCCGGTTCCAAACCAGAGCGATCGGGCGCATCCCGCAAAAATCCCCCCAACTCCGGCTCTAAACCAGAGCGATCGATTGCTGTATCTATTCCGAGTCCAGAAAGCTCAGACATTTAGACCCCCACAATAGTAAATAAGTCCGCGAAAGCGGACTTTGATGAAACAAGATTGCAAAAATCTCGAAAAATTATTAAGCGCACCAGCGTTGCACCACCAAGCGGAGCGAACCGTCTTGATTTTGCTTTTGCTCAGAAATTTGGAAACCCTGCTTAGCGCTTTCATTCACCACAGTATGGTAAGCGTAGCGCTGAGTCACCTTATTCAGAAAACGGTCTACAGACCAAGCTTGCTGCCAAAACTGCAAGTCAGCCACCAATTCATACTCAGTCCCGTTCCAGCTAAAACCTACGTCGTAGCCGTTTTTTTGTTCAATCACGACCTCAGCGGTGCTGGTTAGGCCGCGATAGCCACGCACCTCAGTTGGGCCCGACTTCCAGTCGATACCCAAGTCAGTTAAAGCAGCTTCCAAAGAATTCAGATTGCGGATCTGGGTCTTAATTTGGCTAAAGTGTGACATGGTGATTCCAAAAAAAATTAAGTGAACTCAACAAAAAAAATTACCAATCGCTAAAAGCCACTTGGGCCGTCGCTTCGGCTGACTGATGCAGCGCTTGCGTGAAATATTCCGATGTTGACTCTTGATGAAGCACCACGCCGAGCTGAGCTTCAATTGCAGCCGTTACCTCAGCACAGGAAGCACCGACAATGCCGGTGACGGTTTCCTGTACGCGGCCATCTGGATAGATCACAAACTCTAGTGTTTCCATAATGCGGGCTGACTGAATAGGAATATTGAGAACAGACACCGACACCAGCAAGCCAGGGACGATGCCTCCTGAAGTAGCTTCTTGAGAGTTGGCTGACTGACAAAGCGCTATATCAATTTTGACGAATTGATAGGTTTTGAGTCACAACTTAACAGAAGTTATTAATAGGTAGAAGCAATACATCAGTTGTATGTAAAGTTTCGCGTAGATTGTGACATCAGTCAAGTCATACATGAGTCGCGAATATTAGCAAGGGCTATTTGGGTGGGATCGATCGTGGGGGAGGGAGGATGAATCGCGAGATAGTAGGCCGAGGTTGACATACTCCCCCGGCTCTTATCACGGGGGATTCTAAGCTCAGACAGCGATTGCAGGCATAGCCTGTCTAACATCGCCTAACTTAACGGTTGATGCCCCAACCGCACAAATATTTTTAGCTGCATTCTCGTCTCTGTCGTTCACGTTCTGACAGGACGGACATCGCCATTCTCTCGTATTCAAATCCAACTTTTTTAGGACGTGTCCACAATGATTGCAAGTCTTAGAGGATGGATACCACTGATCAATGAAGATCACCTGCTTATTTTTTTTCTGGGCAACCCATTCGAGAACTTGGAGAAATTCGCCGAATGCCAGGTCTGAGATTTTACGTCCCCAAAGTCGTTGCATTCCTTTTAGATTCAACGTCTCAAAGCACAGCACGTCGAACTTATCAGTTAGTTCGTGAGCCAATTTCCAGAACCAATCAGAGCGACGATTCACTACGTCCTCGTACTTGCGAACTAGATTGAGTCTTGCTCTTTCCCGGTTCGCTGAGCCTTTCCGTTTTTTGGAATGCTGACGATTTGCTTTCTTAATAGCGTTGAGGGACTGTTTCAGAAATTGCGGTGATTCGATTTTCGTTCCATCTGAGCCGGTGATAAACGTTTTTAAGCCGAAATCAAAGCCAGCGATTCTACTCGTCTCGACTTGGGTTTCAGGTTCTTCAACGCTGTCAACGACCACAACCATAAATAGCTCTCCTAAGGTCGTGCGTTTAATGGTTAACGTCTTGACCGTCCCCTCTATCTCTCTGGAATTCCAATACTGATAAACGCGATTCCCAATCTTAATTCGATTGCCCCCTAATAATTTGTAGCCAGCTTGCTTGAGAGTGAACGATTTGTATCTGCGAACTTTCTTGAATCCGGGCGGTCTAACTCCTTTCTTGTGATGCTTAAAAAACAGTTGGTACGCTTTCTCAATGCGTTGGCAGATATCCTGCACAGCTTGAGAGCCGACCGTTTGCCAGAACGCTTTACGCTTTCTGTGTCTGGCAATATGGGATTGAAGTTTTGCACAATTCAAATGCTTTCCCCACATCCGGTAGTACCGTTTATGGAGTGCAATACAATGGTTGTAGATCACCCCGGCAGCATTGATACTTCGCTTGAGGTGTCTATTCCGCTTGCTTTGATATAGCTTAAACTTCAATGTTTTCATGCTATTATTGTAGATCATCTAGATCTACTTTGCCATAAAAAAAAGCGTATTTTTTATGCTGACTGATGAAGAGTTTGAGAAGCTAGAATATTACTGCGAATCACCCGGCAGATCGAAATCAGATGCTCTAAGGGAGCTTATTAGAAGCCTTAAGATCAAGAAAAAGCCGTCAAGCGAAGGACGAGGCTTTAGACCCAATTTTTCGGTAAAAAATAGTTGAATGCGTTACTGGTAGGGGTTAAGGTGCGTAATCAACACCCTACAGTATTAGTTTGTGAGTAAGTCCTGTTACCATAAAATCCTAATTAGTATTCTCTAAGATAAAGAGTATTCAAATTGATTGATAATTGTTGCGGCAACCGCAACGCTTCTTTTAAGCAACCTGTGCCATGACCTGCAGCAGCGGAATCTTTACTACAAACTCAGTGCCCTTATCCAGAGTGGAATTACACTCAATCTTGCCGCCGTGTTTTTCAGTGACGATTTGATGACTGATCGACAGTCCCAAACCAGTGCCTTTGCCCACGGGTTTGGTGGTGAAGAACGGATCGAATAGTTTAGAGCGAATGAGTTCCGGGATACCGACTCCATTATCGGCAATGCTAATCGCGATCGAGTTAGCACTACCGATCGAGGTGCTGATGGTAATGGTAGGTTGTTGGTTATCCCTGACACCTGATGTCTGCAAGGCATCGATCGCATTACTGATGATATTCATGAATACCTGGTTGAGTTGACTGGGGTGGCATTCAACCTCCGGTAATTGCCCGTAGTTTTTGATGACTTGGATGGCAGGAAAATCGGGTCTGGCTTTCAGACGGTGTTGCAAAATCAACAGAGTGCTGTCGATACCTGCATGGATATCAACAGATTTGCAGTCCGCTTCATCAAGGCGGGAGAAGTTGCACAGGGAGAGCACCAGTTGGCGAATCCGATCGCTCCCCATTTTCATCGAACCCAGCACCTTCCAAAAATCCTCTTGCAAAAATTCCAGATCCAGGTATTCTGCCCGCTCTCGGATTTCTGCTACCGGATTGGGATAGTGCTTCTGGTACAGTTGCACCAAGTCCAGCAGCTCCTGAGTGTATTGTTTGACATAGTTCAGGTTGCCTTGAATGAAATTCACCGGGTTGTTGATTTCGTGTGCCACTCCCGCCACCAATTGGGCTAGCGCAGACATTTTTTCACCTTGCACTAGATGGACTTGGGCTTGCTTGAAACTTTCTAAGGCCTGGTTGAGTTCGTTGGTGCGCTGTTCCATGATCCGGGTAGCATTCCGCAGTTGGAGATGCACCCGAATCCGTGCCAAGACTTCTTCATGCTGAATCGGCTTGGTGATGTAGTCTACAGCACCCAGGCTCAGCCCTTTGACCTGATCCACCGAGTCGGAGAGGGCGGTCATGAAAATAACTGGAATATCGCGAGTGGCCGGATTAGCTTTGAGTCGCTGACAGGTTTCAAAACCATCGATGCCTGGCATCATCACATCCAGCAAAATCAAATTTGGCTCAGACGATTGCACTCGTTGCAGGGCAGTTTCACCATTTTTGGCGATCGCCACCCGGTAGCCCTGTTCGCTCAACAAATCAAACAATACTTGCAGATTAGTTGGGGTATCATCTACGACTAAGATCGTGTTTTCTTGAGACATAGAATAGACTGACATTAGCAAACTCCTAAATATATTGAAGCGATAAATGGTTCATGGTGGATCGATATTAAGTGGCTAAACCCGTGGCTCGATTAGACGCAGAATGGCTTCCTCATCAAACTGTTGACTCAGTTCTAGAACTCGGTTCCCAAAGGCAATATATTCCGGCGTTAATTGCTTCAAGCGATGGGCTTCCTGCTGGATATCGGTCATAAAACCACCTTGAGCGGCAGCATAGAGGGTTGCCAGTTCAGCAGCAGGCGGTATTATCATGCTAACCTCATCGGCGTTGCTGACAGCGGGTTGAGTCGCCTCTGTTTCGGTTTCATAAATCCACTGCAATTGTAGATATCGCTGCAATTCGGCAAGCAACCCAGTAAACTCGATCGGTTTAGGGAAAAAGCTATTGCACCCTGCATCGAGACTTTCCTGTATATCCACCTGAGACAGAGTAGCAGGGGAGGCAATGATCGGAGTTTGGGCAAAGTCTGGCAATTGTCGCAGGCGACGGGTCATTTCTAAGCCATCCATAATCGCCATATGTACATCGGTAATAATCAAGTCGGGTCGTGTCTGGATAGTAGTATCAAAACCTGCCTGCCCATTATCAGCTTCTGTCAGCTTGAAGCCCAGCGGTTCCAACATATTCACTGCCACCAGACGGTTTTCTTCGCGATCGTCAATGACCAGAATTTTGCGTCGTTCGCCCTGATAGCCAATAACCTTGTGGTTGGCGAGTGCATTTTGTGTTGTCCAATCCGATGCTGGAAGCAAGTCGATCTCAAACCAAAAACTGCTGCCCTGGCCCACTACACTCTCGACGTGAATTTCGCTGTCCATCTTCTGGAGGATTTGTTGACCGATGGCAAGTCCTAGTCCAGTGCCTTCGATGTTGCGATCGCGTTTCCCGGCCTGCTCAAAGGGTAAGAAAATCGTGGATAGTTTTTCTGGGGCAATGCCAATGCCAGTGTCTTTAATTAGGAAGCGAATTCTTGAAAGTTTTGAGTTTTGAGTTTTGAGTTCTGAAGTTGAGTCTTCTGAGTCCACCACTTCTACCCGAAACGTGACGGTGCCAAAATCGGTAAATTTGACCGCATTGCTGAGCAGGTTGAGCAACACTTGCCGCAGGCGTTTGTCGTCAGCATGGACGGCAGTGGGCAGGTTGCTCGCGGGCTGGTAATGAAACTCTACGCCTTTTTGCACTGCCTTGACGCGGCAAATATCCACAGTAGAAGAGAGGAAGTTAGCCAGATGGAAATCCTGGGGATAGAGTTCCATCTTTTGCACTTCCAGCTTGGACAAATCCAGAATGTCGTTGATCAGGGTGAGTAAATGGGAACCGCATTGATAAATCACCCCCAATCCTTTCATCTGCTTGGCGGTGGTGCCGGGGTCGCGCTGGAGGATTTGGGTATAGCCGAGGATGCCGTTGAGGGGGGTGCGGAGTTCGTGGTTCATGTTGGCAAGAAACTCGCTCTTGGTGCGGTTGGCAACTTCGGCAGCTTCTTTTGCGCGCAATATCTCTAGTTCTACCAACTTACGATCGCTAATATCGCGGCACACAACAACTCCCCCTTTCAATGCACCACTGGCATCTTTGAGCGGTCTGCTACTAAGTGTCAGCCAGAAACCCTTTGGGGTCTGGCGATGACGAGTAAAGATTTCCATATTGTCTACCTGCTCACCCCGAACAGCCCGCACTAAGGGAATTTGCTCTGTTGGGAGCGGAGTTACCCCATCGGATAGAAACAGTCCATACTGCTGTGACCATTCTTCCGGCTGGCCGTCGGTTATTTTGCCAAAAATCTGCTCGGCAGCGGGGTTAAACACCAGGAATTGACCATTTTCATCGACAACGAGCACGGCATCGCTCATGCTGTTGAGGATTAGTTGCAACAGGCTAGTCTGGTTTTGAAACGTCTGGTTACTTTGCTGAAGGTCGGTTTCGGCTTGATTCCGCTTCAGGATTTCACTGCAAATCAGGCGGTAAGTCCACAAAATAATTCCTAGGTTGAGGACGATGCCCACCAGAAATGCCATCATTGCCAGAAGGGTTGTGTGGGTGGCAACTTGCTGTTTCTGCCGCCACCCTACGGTTTCGATCGCTTCGATCTGCTGGGTCAGCAGCGTCATCTCGTCGAGCAGTCGTGGGGGGGTGCGATCGATCGCCGCCGCCAGCCCTTTGGTGTCCCGGAGTTCCACGCCCTGCCGCAGTTGCTCCAGGCGACGCTGGAGAAATTCTTCCAGGCGCTTGGTAGCTGCCTGTTGGCGGGGATCGTTCTCTAGCAACCTTTGCAATTGTCGCAATTCTTGATCGACATCGATCGTCCGAAGCCCAAATTTCCTCAAGTCATTTTTGTTTTGCGCCAGCAGGTATTGCCGCTGGATCTTTTCAGCATCCTGAAATGCACTGGTCAACGCTTCCAAACTATTGAGCGCTTTTAGATGTTGGGCGATCTGGCGGTTAGTTTCTAAGGTGCGGTTAGCGCTCCAAAAAGCGATTCCACTCACTGCTACTGCCAGGAAAGTGGCTGCTCCCAAGCTCCCGGCAACGGTTTTGAGAAAGTTAGAGGGTTGTTTCATTATGTCTGTCTCGTGCTTAGTTTCTTCGATCTAAGACCGCAGAGGGCGGAGTCCAAATTTTTGAAAGACTGCCATTGCCCGATCGGTGCTTAAAAAGTCCAGATACGCCTGCATTTCCTGGAGATGGGGAGAGGTTTTAACCACAGCGGCACCGGAGCGAATTGGCTCATAGAGGTCGGGCGATACGGTGGCTAACACCTTGACCTTGGCAGACGCTTTGGCTTCTGGCAGAAAGGTAATGCCCACCTCTGCCTCTCTCTGCTCGACGGCTCGCAAGACTTCCCGCACATCCACCTTTGCCCAGACTGCCTTGGACTCCACTGCCTCAAGGATGCCTAACCGACTCAGAATGGCGTGACTATATTTGCCAGCCGACAAATCTTTGTTGCCCATTGCCACCGTTTTGAGGCGATCGCTCGCTAACTCGTGCAAATCAGTCAGTTGCACCGCAGAATCAGCCGCAGCAATCACCACAATATCGGTGGTCACTAACTCCCGACGGCTTTCGGGCAGAATTAGCCCTTGGGCTTGCAACACATCCAGCGGTGCAATATCGGCGAACCAAACCGCATCAAAAGGTTCTGCCTGGTCAACGGCTGCCCGGATTAAGGCAGCTCCGGCAAATATCGGATTCAACCAGATATGGGGGTGTTCCTGCTGATAGACTTGATCGATTTCCTCCACGGCAGTGCGAACCATGCCTGACACAGCCAAATTGAGCGTCACCGCCTGGATTTGGGGTGCCCAGGAGCAACAGCCCAGCCAGAGGGTGAGCGCCAAGGAGAGGAAGCACAATGTCAGCCATCGGAGGAGTTTCATATCAGGTTTCCTGAGATTTCAGTTTCTAAGCCCTGGATGGGGCTGTAAATTTCGGAACAGTCACTACAGCGAGTCTCGGTTGTCTTTAATATAAAGTCTCTAATATAATTTCTTGGCAATGATACAAACCATTCCATTAATCATCTCGTTCTGAAGTACCTGTAAACCTATTTCAGATAGCCGATCGCACAACCAATTTTTATTGAGCCTCAGTTTTTGGTAAGAACTGGCACTGAATGACCACCGATCGCCCTGTTTTTGATAGAGTAAGTCATGGACTGCTACGCTGTTTTCCTGATACTCCAAGAAACAAGTCATGAACCCCATGCCTAAAGGCAGGGGCTTGTAGACTGTCCGACTAACGCAAGCGGGATACAAGCCAGAACACGACCAGCCTCAGACGCAACGAGCGTCTACGTTTTCAAGGTCACGATACCTACAAATGCGTCGCTAGTTTGTAGCCCTATCGTTGGTTGTTAAACATCTGTAATGGGTTAAGGAAGTGCAGCCAACATGACAAGCCTTGAAAACATTGGCGAAGCGAACGTTACGAGCAATCAGAGGAGACGCAACAATGTCTAACTTTGTTTTTGTAATTGATACCAATCGCAAACCGCTATCACCCTGTAAACCAGGAATGGCAAGGTCATTGCTGAAAGCTGGAAAAGCAGCGGTATTTCTCCGCTATCCGTTTACGATTGTTTTGAAAAAAGCAGTTGAGACGAATCCTGAACCGCTAGAACTGAAATTAGATCCGGGATCGAAAGTCACGGGGGTTGCAATCAAACAGGACAACAAGATTATCTTCGGAGCCGAACTGCAACACCGGGGCCAGCAAATTAAAGATGCACTTCTCTCTCGCCGTCAACTTAGGCGAGGAAGACGCAATCGCAAAACTCGATACCGTAAGGCGCGATTCCTCAATCGCACTCGCCCCGATGGTTGGCTCGCTCCATCGGGGCAACACCGAGTCGAAACAATACTTACATGGGGGAGCAAATTGATTCGACTCGCTCCCGTTGCCAGCATTGTTCAAGAGTTAGTGCGGTTTGATTCTCAACTCATGCAAAACCCTGAAATCTCAGGCGTTATGTATCAGCAGGGAGAATTGCAGGGTTACGAAGTCCGGCAGTATCTCTTGGAAAAATGGCATCGGCAGTGCGCTTATTGCTCGGCTGAAAATGTACCTTTTGAGGTTGAGCACATTCAGCCCAAGTCAAGAGGTGGCTCTGACAGGGTTTCCAATTTGACACTGGCTTGTCACGATTGCAATCAAAAGAAAGGCAATCAGGATGTTCGAGCATTCCTGGCCGCTAAACCCGACCTGTTAAACCGCATCCTCAAACAAGCAAAGCTACCACTCAAAGATGCAGCAGCGGTCAACTCAACCCGATGGGCATTATTTAATGCACTTAAAGAAACGGGATTGCCCGTCACTACTGGCACGGGCGGACAAACTAAGTTCAATCGCCATCGGTTAGGGTTGGCTAAATCGCACTGGCTTGATGCTGCGTGTGTGGGCAGCGTTGACACGCTCAAAGTATTGACTTCAAAGCCTTTGTTGATTGTGGCAAAAGGTCAGGGGACACGACAGATGTGCGGCACAAACCAGTACGGATTTCCCATTCGGCACAAGTCCAGAGTGCAAATTCACAAAGGGTTTCAGACTGGCGATATTGTCAGCGCAACCGTTACCGCAGGGAAGAAAGTCGGCTCTTATACAGGGCGGCTTCTATGCCGTGATCGACGGCAGTTTTGATATTGTAACGAAGGCTGGGAGAGTAACAGGTATTAGCCACAAGTATTGCAAAGCAATCCACAAAAAAGATGGCTATAGCTATGGGTTTTAAAAATATTTCAAGGCGACGGTCGTCGCTGCCGCTTTCCTCCCCATGTCTAAAGCCAGGGGCTTCTCGCTCGTTTTTCGGTGAGGATTGTACATTCATCACTTTGTACAGGAATAAAACGCTGAGTTCCATGAAGATCTGCTGAAACATAATCGCGGAAAGTTAAAATCAACATCCCATTCTCAATCAGCGAGCGCTCAATGTCCAAAAGTAATGAATCGACAGCACTCAATGATTCTAGGTGTGTAAGTGTGTCGCCCATGCAAACAATGAGCTGCGCCTGTTCCTGAATATGTTGCGAGAAATTAAGCAGATCGTCTTGATACTCCCCACTGATGAATCAGGGAGATTCTTAACTAAGTCCACAAGGGGACTTTCAAAGGTGTTATCAAATCACCTCTACTGACTCCCTTGAGACAAAGCCCCAAAGTTGCCGCTACTTTTCTACCGATATTGCCTGCCCCATTGCAATCTGCATTAATCAAAAAACCTTCAAGAGTGCGATACAATCCGCGCTTAACTCTTTGACCGCAAGGTTGCCACCCTTCTGGTTTTTCGCAGAATTTAGGTAGCAAATCAAGGTCAATAAAATTAAAGTCGGCGACACTCTCACGAGCGCCGCCGCTCTCCAAAACCGTGCGTGAAAATTTCTCTTCACACGGCTCCTCAATGACTCGGTGATTGTCACTCATACCGCGTTACCAACATATCCTCTTTCCAGAACCATTCTGTATGTGAGGGTGGCTTAGGTTTAGCACTTTTGCAGCTAGATTTTGTACCCAGGCTGCCATCTGTTGCAGTCTTTATATCGTGGCAATGTCTGTGAAGTAAGTCCCAGTTGTCATAAGAATCCTTTCCACCTTTCGATTTAGGAATTCTGTGGTCAACTTCCATCACATCTTCGTCTCGAAAATGTAATCCGCAGTGAGAACATTTACCCTTTTGAATCTTAAGAAGTGTTGCCACTCTTTTGGGACTTTCAGGGTGTTTTCCCATTCTTGTACTCCAATACACCAGGTTTCCGTCCTATGGTGACGATTCGCCTTTAACTTTGGCGTGGTCTATGATTTTTATTTGACCATGTTTACGTAACCGGAGTGGGTTAGTCCCTTCTTCCCTGGTTGCGAATACCCAGTGGTCATGGCCTATGGTTTGCCAGTATTTATTTGACACCCATGTTTTCGATTTATGATGGCGATGATTTGCCCAAGCTCTGAGTTTTTGATACACCAAAGAGTCTAATTCATAGAAGACTTTGCTACTTGGAACCGTTCGGTAATAGTTGGCCCACCCTATAATTAGAGGATTTAACCTCTGGATTAAATATGATTGAGATTTGGTTTTGTGGGTGTCTATTACTCTTGCGATTTCTTTGAGGTGTATCTTGACTTTTTCCGGGCTTGGGGTGATGACTGTGCTGAAACCCAGTAGTTTACCTTGGGGATTTTTCCCGCTAGTGTATTTGCCCGATGGATATTGCCTGACTTTGAAGCCCAGAAAATCAAATCCTGGAAACTGTCCCTCATGGCTGCTCATTGTGTGAGCTATCCTTGTTTTACTGGATTTTAGCTCCAAACCCATGCCTTTTAACCATTCAGAGATTATCTCTTTACACTTTTGAACAACGGTTAAATCACGCGCGAGAA
>NZ_JAUBOZ010000221.1:0-2842 GCF_036700475.1 Microcoleus sp. T2B6
CTTTCTGGGCGGGCGGGACGCCCATCCCACAAGAAAAAAGGGAAATTATTTAATTGACGATCCTTAGATGTTAGCAGTAAAACCCCAGCTCGGCCGTCGGCAAGGCAACAGCCTGCTGTGTGTGCAAGGACGCGGGCTGGATCTGCAGCAGTCAAGATCGTGCTAATCAGTGGTAGGATCAGCAATCAAAAATGTATCGAAATGTAAAGTGCAGCGCCGCTCTAGGTTTTGAAAGCCATTTAGTTAAAAGATTGAGGTAAGTAGTTTTATGCCCGCGACCGTCCCCTTTGAACAGATTGACCGCATTGTTTGGAATCAGCACCACGATCCATTTGAAGTGCTAGGCCCTCATGCGATCGAAGAAAATGGCAAAAAAGTCTGGGTCGTCCGAGCTTATCTGCCGAATGCGGATGCGGTATCGGTAGTTTTGCCGGAAGCCAGGGCCGAATACTCGATGAAATCAGAGCATCACCCTCACTTTTTTGAATGTACGATCGACACCCCAGAACTAGCAAACTATCAATTGCGGGTCAAAGAAGGGGAACACGAGCGCTTCATCTACGATCCCTACGCCTTCCGATCGCCCAAACTCACAGAATTCGACCAGCACCTATTCTCAGAAGGCAATCACCACCGCATTTACGAAAAACTCGGGGCGCACCTCACCGAAGTAGGCGGCATCACAGGAGTATATTTTGCCGTTTGGGCCCCGAATGCCCGCAATGTCTCTGTTTTAGGAGATTTCAACTATTGGGACGGCCGCAAACATCAAATGCGGAAATCGCAAAACGGCATCTGGGAATTATTTATTCCGGGACTATCCGTGGGAACTTCCTACAAATACGAAGTGAAAAACCAAGACGGACATCCCTACGAAAAGTCCGATCCTTACGGTTTCCAGCAAGAAGTGCGGCCGAAAACAGCATCAATTGTCACCGACTTAAGCACCTACACTTGGAACGACAGCGCTTGGATCGAAAAGCGGCGGCACACAGACCCACTGACGCAGCCGGTTTCGGTTTACGAATGCCACATCGGTTCTTGGCTGCACGCCGCTACTGACGAACCCGCCGTGCTACCAAATGGGGAAATACAACCCGCCGTGCAGGTTTCGGAACTCAATCCTGGGGCGCGCTTTCTGACTTACCGGGAATTAGCCGATCGGCTGATACCCTACGTCAAAGATTTGGGATTCACCCACATCGAAATGCTGCCCATCGCCGAACATCCTTTCGACGGTTCTTGGGGCTATCAAGTCACCGGTTATTTCGCCCCAACCTCCCGCTACGGCACACCTGAAGATTTCATGTATTTTGTTGACCAGTGCCACGCCAACGGCATTGGCGTACTGGTGGACTGGGTACCGGGACATTTCCCCAAAGACGGCCACGGCTTGGCTTTCTTTGACGGAACTCACTTGTACGAACACGCCGACTCCCGCAAGGGCGAGCACAAAGAGTGGGGAACCCTAGTATTTAACTACGGCCGCAACGAAGTGCGGAATTTCCTAGTATCAAACGCTCTGTTCTGGTTTGACAAGTACCACATCGACGGGATTCGCGTAGATGCCGTAGCCTCCATGCTTTATTTGGATTACTGCCGCGAACCGGGAGAATGGCTGACCAACCAGTACGGGGGCCGGGAAAATATCGAGGCGGCAGATTTTCTGCGTCAGGCGAATCACGTCATTTTTAGCTATTTCCCAGGGGCGTTGTCGATCGCCGAAGAATCTACCTCTTGGCCGATGGTATCTTGGCCGACCTATGTAGGCGGTTTGGGTTTCAACCTGAAGTGGAACATGGGTTGGATGCACGATATGCTCGACTATTACCACATGGACCCGTGGTTCCGCCAGTTCCACCAGAACAACATAACTTTCAGTATGTGGTACAACCACAGCGAGAATTTCATGCTGGCTTTGTCCCACGATGAAGTAGTGCACGGCAAAGCCCACATCATCGGGAAAATGCCAGGGGACGAATGGCAAAAGTTTGCAAACGTGCGGTGTTTGTTTACTTTTATGTTTGCTCATCCCGGCAAGAAAACGATCTTTATGGGGATGGAGTTCGGCCAGTGGCACGAGTGGAACGTTTGGGGGGATTTGCAGTGGCAGTTGCTGCAATTCGAGCCTCACCAAAAGTTGAAGCTGTTTTTTAAAGATTTGAACCATTTGTACCGCAGCGAAACGGCACTTTACAGTCAAGATTTTGCTGAGGATGGGTTTGAGTGGATTGATTGCAGCGACAATCGACACAGCGTCGTGGCATTTGTGCGCCGAGAGAAGGATGGCGACGAGTTTGTGGTGACGGTGTGCAATTTTACGCCGCAGCCGCACTCTCACTATCGCGTAGGAGTGCCGGAACCTGGTTTCTATACGGAGTTGTTTAACAGCGACGCGCGGGAATACGGCGGTAGCAATATGGGGAATTTGGGGGGCAAGTGGACTGAGGAGTGGTGGTTCCACAACAGTGCTTATTCGATCGACTTGTGTTTGCCACCTTTGGGGGTGTTGATCTTAAAGCTCGATCGGGCAAAAACAACAGCCAAATCTCAAGAGTTTTAAGTTGTGAGTCGTGAGAGTTTTGAGTTAAGAATCAAAGCTTTATTAAACCTAAAACTTTGAGGGCATTCAAAAACCCGGTTTCTTGGACAAACCGGGTTTTTTCTGTTTTGTTGTTGTGGCCAAAGAATGAAGTTCTGCAACGGATTCGCTTTCTTCGGATTTAAGGAATTTAATATTAATTCCGGTTGCATCGGAATGATTTAGGATCGTCAATTAAATAATTTCCCTTTTTTCTTGTGGGATGGGCGTCCCGCCCGCCCAGAAAGGACGGGCGGGACG
>NZ_JAUBOZ010000079.1:0-3807 GCF_036700475.1 Microcoleus sp. T2B6
TCCCGTTCCTCTAACTTCTTAGCTTGAGTGATAAATTGCTTTTGAAGTTCGGCATTTTTCGGTTTCTTTTGGCCTCCCATATATTCAGAAATGCAAAAACCTAGACTATCGTTCCATACTACTCTGACACACCCAAATAACTTGGCTAACGCCAATTTATGAGAGGGTGTCGGATAGCATCGGTAGCGATATCTAGCTTTCATTTGTTTTTGATATTTACTGTCTTTATCTTAACATAAACCAGAAGAAAAAGCCGTCCTAAAAGGACGGGGCTTTAAACCCAAAATTTTCGGTAACATGAGGTGTTCTTGGGCAAACAGGGCATGGGGCATGGGGCATGGGGCATGGGGCATGGGGCATGGGGCATTGGCCCGCGCAGGGCATGGGGCATGGGGCATGGGGCATTGGCCCGCGCAGGAAGAGTACCTTACTTTCCTGAGAACCCCTGTATTCTCAAAAAACTGATAACAGCCGATCGTCAACTGATGAAATTGAGCAGCGTCGTTTCAGGAGCGATCGACAAGCCGGAGAATTGGCGATCGTTCCTCAAAACTCGATCGGCATCGTAAAAAATGTTGAACGCACCCAAAAAATAATTAGATACCATTCAAAACTTATCCGAGTAGCCAGACTTTATATTTCTGAAAAAAAGCGACCCAACAACCGTCACATCTGAGATTATCTGATGAGTATTTTAACACTTTAAAAATGGTTAATAAACTCTTTTATGAATTATTTTCGGACTCTTGTGCCGTACAATCAATCAAGAGTTGAAGAGCGATCGCCTGAGCTTTCATGTGGACAGTCCAACTGTTCAACTATTAATGGTTGAAACCTGATGTCTCCCGGTTCAATTGCCACTCTTCTCCACCAAGCTGGCAACAAGAGCAGCCAAAACTTACCCAAAGACACAGAACGCTGCTCGCGAACAAAAACCAAGGTCAGGAGAGCCACCAGTCGTAAGACGGCTGAGAGGGCAAACACCCCTGGCAAGCCACCGAGATTGGTCAAAGTGGCGAGAAAGCCACCCACGGTGATTCCCATTGCCCCAGTGACACCAGGAACCGCGGCCGCGATCGCAAAGTATATCGACTGATTCAACAGCGGTGCCACCGACATCATCAGATTACCACTGCACAGGTCGATCGCCGCCCACGTCCCACCGCCGATGATGTGCAACAGCGGGAACCACACCCATAGGAAAATTGGAGCCGTTCCACCTTCTAGCCAGAGTAGAGGGGTCAGAGCCACCAAAACTCCCACTACTAGCATAATCGGGCGATTCCCAACCCGGTCAGCCAGCTTCCCCCAAAAAACCAGCATCAGCAAGTTAGCACCAGCACCTAAGCTGCTATAGAGCGTTACCACGCTGACATCTATCTTTAGGTCATCTAGCAAGTAAAGGTTAAAGAAGGGCGCGCTGACGTTAACGGCAAAGCTCCATAGACCAGAGTAAAGCAAAAACTTTAAAAAATTGGCTTCCTTGAGAAAGCTAAAAATTGTCCCTGTGGATGATTTTTCGCCTGTATCTGAATGCGTAACCTGTACAAGCTTTGGGTTCACATCGGTCATAAAGAACTGACAACCTAGACTGATGAGACCAAGCACAATTCCTAAAACCAAGATGGCACTGTAACCTTGGAGCTTTCCACCGGGCCAGTTCGATACCACTAGAGCCAGCAACGGCACACCAATGAGATTCGTCAAGCTGACAGCACTATTGCGAAAGCCAAAATACCGCCCGCGCAACCGCTGAGGTACTAACGCCGCCAACCAGCTCAAGAAGGAAGCCCGACCTAAAGATTCTAAGACTTGACTTACCCAGATGATTGCCAATGTCAACTGCACAACCTGATGTCGGGCCAGATGAAATGAGCCTCCCAACCAAAGGGCTGGCACGAGAATCAGCCACAGCAGTCGCGACATTCCGAAAATGTAGAAGGAATACCAGTGGCGGCTCTGTGTTCGGTCTGCTATATAAGCTCCGAACGGTTGGAGCAGATTTACCAGTTGAGGAATGGAGGAGAGCATACCAATTTCGACTGGACCAGCCCCCAAATCGAGCAAGAAATTACTGAGCAACGCGCCGCCGATGATGCTGTAAAAAAGCGTAGCGAAAACACCGTCCAAAGTTAGTGCTCTGAGGCTCGATCGAGTTTCCGGTTTGGAAAGTTTTAGATGCCCATTTGTCAGAAGTACCGTCTCTGGTAAGGCTATATCCTCTTGGATTTCCTGAAGTTCTAGAGGATTCGTTCCTACTAAGCTGTAATCTTCTTGTTTTTCGAGCATACTGGATAGCCAATAGATAAGCTGCTACGCAGCTTAATTGTATAACATAAGATTAAGTATTTTAAGGAGCACAGCCATAGATGCAAGCTAAAAGTCTATAGGCTTGGGTTACAACTATTTATTCCTCGGAGATGCCCCTAAATCCCCCTTAAGAAGGAGGACTTTGAGTAAGTTCTGATATCCCTCTTTTTAAGGAGGGCTAGTAGGGGGGATCGAGCTTAACTGAACCGTATTGATCTAAAAGTTATCGCTCTCAAAAGCAAAAAGAAAGATTACTTAAATAAATTAGATAAAATAAGAATGCCCCAATTACAGAATTATGATTAATTGCATTATTAATAATTAATTAATTAATTAATTAATAAGGTTCAGTTAAATTGTTTATTCCTCGGAGATCCCCCTGATTGTTGGGGAGTAGGGGTTGACTTTGAGTAAGTTCTTGTCCCACCCCCTACTCCCCTTCGTAGGGGCGGTGCTACCCCTACTCCCCGTGCCCGCCCTAGGCGCCGGGGGATCGGGCTTAACTGAACCGTATTAATCAATAAATAGCTAATTTTTTATAAATTTTCTATGCGACATTAGGTTACTGGTTTCTTCAGGGTGAACCCGATAAAATAGAGAGCTTTTCAGATGGAATAAGTCAATGTAACTTTAATAAACCCACATATTAGTATGAATAAAGGTTGCTAAAAATGAGAAGATAATCACAGTTCTAAAGGAGCAAGAGCGTTCAATAAGTCTTCTAGGATAAATCGCAGCAAAGATTGAGTTGCTAATATTAAACCTAATCGAGCTTGGGCGAGCTTTGGCTGTTCTATTTTAACTTCTCCCCAAATTCGGCACTGGCTGTAAAAAATCTGAAATGCTTCGCTCAAACTATTGGCTAATTTGAAATAATTGACAGGTTTTTCGCGGTTATTTACCTCAAAAGGAGGAGATAAATTGTCTAGCACTGTTAACAGTTGCGATATTAAACGGCGTTCTGCAGGATGCACTAACCGCAGTCGATCGCCCTCGTCAATCCAAGGGATAGGATTTGGACTCGCCAGCGACCAAATTTGCGGCGCTGTAGCGACATCTGGCTGGGCGATCGCAATTATCCGATCGCGGTGGGCCATTCGCAGCAGGGAACAGCAGCGCGCGTGGCTGTACTGAATGGGAAACAGTCGATCGGCACATACAACAGAAGATAATATTCGAGATTCGGGAATGGGGAGGTTCGTTTGAGCTAAACGCTGCAACCAGACGGCTAAACCTGCATCAGTCAACTCCATCTCAATAATTCCCGCCGGCGCTACTTTAACGGCGAAATCTGGGTAGCACAGCGGTTGGAGAGTTTCAGCCAACTGTGCCGCGATTGTCTGCGGTGTCTGCTGCCAACTTTTAGCCAATTTCAGGGCGATCGCAGACACGTACAGCACCCGCGCGCTATCTTTACTCCGATTTAATGGAAATATTGCACCATTCTCAATTACTTGTTTAGGAACAGGCAAGATGCCTGTTCCACAAGAAAATTCA
>NZ_JAUBOZ010000079.1:3907-36184 GCF_036700475.1 Microcoleus sp. T2B6
TTAATGGAAATATTGCACCATTCTCAATTACTTGTTTAGGAACAGGCAAGATGCCTGTTCCACAAGAAAATTCATCTTTTGTGGAACGGGCATCTTGCCCGTTATTGAGAATGGTGCCACCTATGAGATTTAATGGAATTTCCCCTAGTGTCTCTTGCAGGGCGATCGCCCTTTGGAACCTTGAAAGCAAGAAACACTTCACTGTAACTTCCGGGCACGGCTCCATATTTGCTGTATCCATATCGGCTCATCCTACGGTAAGAGCAACGATCGACTGTTACCGCTTGCACTTTTCTTGTACGTTAAACTGCTGATCTCAGAGATAGTCGATCGGCTCCCCCGATCGGGGCTACATCGAATTAATAGGCTTTCTAGCGATTTTTTTGCTAAATAACAATAATTTACGACAAATTTTTTGCTGAACTCTACCATTTTGATGTATTTTTTGCTACATTAAATTTTTCGGTAAAACTAAGAAAAGTCAGCATAGTTAAGAAGCGTGCAAGCTCGATCGGGGGTTGGTTGTCTCACTTTGTATCGCACTGCTGGCAGAAGCTGTTTTTCTCACTCTTAAATATATCCCAGAGCCTCACTTATGCAATCAACTTCCACACCTGTAGAGACTATCGATCGACCGTTTATCACTTGGCAGCGAATTATCGACTGGGCCCAGGAACACTACCGCTGCCGGACTTTTAGCAAAGATGAGCGGATTCCCGCAAGACCCGGACTGCTGTATTTAGTCCAGAAAGGTTCTGTGCGACTCGTAGGTAGCGCTCAAGTTAGCGCTGCGGCGGCGAAGTCGAAATCCGTTGACAAAACTACAGAAGAAGCTTTTTTGGGCTTCGTCGGCGCAGGCCAGCCCTTTGAACTGGTTGCTCAGTCTCCGTTTACTCTCCAAGCTTACGCCCACGCCGATCAAACTCACGTAGTGTGGATGTATTGGCACGACTTGGATAATTGGCCTCACTTTCGTAGAGAAATTTTGGATGCGTTTCGCTACCAGCACCAGCGGAAACTCCTCTGGCTGAGCACTTTGGGACAGCGTCGGACGATCGACCGACTGTTGGGATTTCTCACTTTGTTGATCGAGGAGTTCGGCGAACCTTACGTAGGTGACGACGAACCGGATGTGGTTCGGGGCTACCGGCTGCCTTGGGCCTTGACTCACGCTCAAATTGGCAGCGCAATTGGCTCAACGCGGGTGACGGTGACGCGACTGATGGGTAAGTTGCGATCGAAAGGTTTGATTAATACTGAAGATGATAATTTAATCTGTTTGCCGGCTAAGTCTAACCCCCAAAAGACAAAAAACCACAAGCAGGAGGTAGAAGATTCCCTGGAAGATGAAGATTCTCTCGAAGATTCCCTGGAAGATTCCCTGGAAGATGAAGATTCTCTCGAAGATTCTGAATAAAATCCTGCGGTAAATTGCCAACAAACAGCGCGTCACTATTAGTTTTGGGCTGTCGCGCTCGATCGCTCGACAGTGTACGATGAATTGTGTAAACTTTTGCCGTTCTCGAAAGGTGCGACTGACAATGACCGATGACAAGCAAAAATCTTCAATCCCGAACAATCAGCAACGGGTGGTATTCTGCGACTTTGACGGCACGATAACTGTTGAAGAAACTTTTGTGGCCATGCTCAAGTATTTCGCACCGGAACTGTCGTCTCAACTGATGCCTGAAATATACGCTAGAAGGCTGAGTTTGCGATCGGGAGTGCGGCAGTTACTAGAGTCTATTCCCTCGGAACGTTACGGGGAAATTGTGGAATTTTCTAGGGGAAGGCTGATGCGGCCGGGATTGTTGGAGTTGCTGGATTTTTTGGACGAGAAAAAGGTAGATTTTGCGATCGTTTCCGGCGGTCTTCGGGTCATGGTAGAGACGGTAATGGGCGATTTGGTACACCGGGCGAGCGTTATTTACGCTGTGGATGTGGACGCTAGTGGCCCTCGCTTGCAAGTCAATTCTGAGTTTGAAGGAGATGAGGAATTGGTGTCTAAGGTGCGGGTGATGGGCCAGCACCCGGCCGAGGAACAGGTGGCAATCGGAGATTCGCTGACGGATTTTAATATGGCTTTGCAGGCTTCGTCGGTGTTTGCGCGCGATCGGCTTGCCCAGTATCTAGACGAACAGCAAAAGCCTTATACTAAATGGGATAATTTTTTTGACATTTTGGAAAGTTTGTCCCAGAAATGGAATTGAAACTATCGCCTTTCTCAGGTAATATAAATTCCGTTTGCATCGGTATTGTATGATGTTAAATTTTGTAGGGGCGGGTTCACCAACAATAATTGCCCATAATAGACAATATAATAAACCCGCCCCCCTGCATATAAGTCCGATGCTACCGAATTTGATATAAGGTGTGCATGGATCACCCTACGTTGTTTAGATAGGCCAGCGCAATTCCTATCAACCTACTAAAAAATAGATCAAAAGCTGAGGAATTTGTAAAGAATGAGTGGCGATTTGAGATCGGATTTAATTGCAGCAGCCAAACATTTTTACGATCGCGGTTGGATGGTTGGGACTGCTGGCAATCTTTCAGCCCGCTTACCAGATGGCACTTTTTGGATTACTGCTAGCGGCCGCGCGAAAGGGCAGTTAACTAAAGAAGATTTTATCAGAATGAACTCAGACGGTGCTATTGTTGAGCAACCTGTTCCCGACAGCCGCCCTTCGGCCGAAACCAGCATTCATTTAGCCGTTTACAATTGTTTTCCAAACGCTAAAGCTTGCTATCACGTTCACTCGATCGAGGCAAATTTAGTTTCTCGGCTAACAGCAGGAGATGCAGTGCCTTTACCGGCGATCGAAATGCTGAAAGGTTTGGGGGTGTGGGAGGAAAACCCGCAGGTGTCGATCCCCCTCTTTACAAATTATTTGGAAGTCCCTAAGATAGCCAAGGAAATTTGCGACTTTTTTGCCGTTTCAGCGCCGTCTGTACCCGCTTTATTAATTCGCGATCACGGCATAACAGTCTGGGCAGACTCGCCAGCGGCCGCCTACAATTACGTAGAAATTGTAGAATACATTTTTCGCTATACGATCGCCGCCCGCCAATTAAATTTAGATTGAAGATTTGGGATTTGAGATTGAGCGGTGCATGAATGCGGAATTATGTAGGGCGCGCCCTAAGCACCTTACCGCTATTACCGCTATGATTAGCTTCTCAAACCACTTTTTGTATCCCGGACTGTAGGAAACGAGCAAACATTCAGAGGAGGCAACAGTAATGGCTAAATATACCAGAATTTTATCCATAGATGGAGGCGGAATTAGAGGAATTATTCCCGCGCAAGTTTTAGTTAGCATTGAGTCAAAGCTGCAAAAGGCAAGTGGCAACCCAGATGCGAGAATAGCTGACTATTTTGATTTAATCGCGGGCACGAGTGCGGGAGGAATTTTAACTTGCATCTATTTGTATCCCGATGCCGAAAATCCCACCAGACCTCGGTGGTCAGCGAAAGACGCTCTTAATTTTTCGATTGAGAGCGGTCGCGACGTTTTTAAGAGTTCATTATGGCAAAAACTCAGATCTATAGACGGTTTGATAGATGAGAAATATCCAGGCGAGCGCTTAGAACAATTCTTGTTGGAAAACTTTAGAAATTGCAAACTCAGCGAACTGCTCAAACCTTGTTTAATTTCCAGTTACGACATCGAAAGGAGAAAAGCTCACTTTTTCGATCAAATAGATGCTAAAGAACTTCCAGCAGAAGACTATTTTATTAGAGATATCGCCAGAGCCACATCAGCAGCTCCCACTTTCTTTGAACCTACCAAAATCCGCTCTTTGACCAACGAATCCTACGCTTTAATTGACGGGGGAGTTTTCGCAAACAATCCCGCACTTTGTGCCTATGCAGAAGTTAGAAATAAATTCAGAATTCCCGACGATCGCTCCGACAAAGGTCCGACCGCAAAAGATATGGTAATTCTATCGCTGGGGACAGGAGAAGCTCAGAAAAAATACCCCTACGAAGAAGCGAAAAATTGGGGTCAAGTTGAGTGGGTTCAGCCTTTGATTAATATCATGATGACGGGAGTTGCTGAAACGGTAAATTATCAACTAATTCAAATTTATGATGCGGTTGAAAGACCGAATCAATATTTGAGAATTACTCCCGATTTGAGCCACGAACAACCGCTGCCGATTGATGATGCCTCGGAAGAGAAGATATCGGCACTGCTGAGAATTGGCAAGGATCAAGCCGAAAAGAATAATGAAAAGTTGGATAAGTTTATAGACTTGTTACTTGCGGAGTAGTCCTAGGATTTTAGATTTTAGTCATATTGTAGGGTGGGTTGGGCGCGGCGATTAAGTTAAGTCACCAATAAATAAATCTTAAACCGCGCCTAACCCACCAACCGCAGGGCTGAGAGACAAAAAATATATGTTGACAAATCGTGCAATAATTGCTGTACAATTGCGTAAATCTCTATTTAGCAATGCTTCGCCCTGTTTGCAATAAATCGCGAGTCCTCAGTCATTGGTTAAAAAATACCAAGAAAAGTGCGATCGACATTTAGATGAAACCTTCAATAACAGGTGGTTTCAGCGGTTTTTCGTGACGTTGTTCTTGGGCGGCCAAGTGCTGCTACGCATACTCCAAGGCAAAATTGACCGCCGCAAAATCATGGAACATTTAGTAACAGTAGGCTTGGATTCTTTCAGATCCGTGCTGCTAATAGCCTTTTTTGGCGGCATGATTTTTACATTTCAATCAGCCAGAGAATTGGTTCGCTTTGGCGCGGTTGGGGCGATGGGAGGTGCTTTTGCTGTGGCATTTTGCGGCGAATTAGCACCACTTTTAACGGCGGGCGTGGTGGCGGGACAAGTAGGTTCGGCCTTTGCGGCGGAGATAGGAGAAATGCAGGTGACGGAACAAATAGACGCCCTGTATATGTTAAGAACAAATCCGGTTGATTATTTAGTAGTGCCGAGGGTGATAGCTTGCTGCATCATGCTGCCGATTTTAACAATTTTTTCGGTAGCGGTGGGAATTTTGGGCGGGCTATTTGTAGCGGTTCATTTTTATAATTTGGAACCGTCGGTATTTTTGGAATCGGTGCGAACTTTCTTGGGGCCTTGGGATTTAGTAAATGTGGTGATTAAAAGTTTTATTTTTGGGTTAATAATTGCCCTTGTCGGTTGCGGTTGGGGATTGACGACGGTGGGCGGAGGGAAAGGAGTAGGCCAAGCTGCAACGGCGGCGGTGGTAACTTCTTGGGTGTTGATTTTTGTGGCGGATTTATGTTTATCGCTGTTGATGTTTCACGAGTTAGGAATTCCTAGAAGTTGATAATCTTGGCGATTATAGCAGGAGTCAATCGATTTTAGATTTTAGATTTTAGATTTTAGATTAAAGAATTGAAGCATTGACCCCAGGGATAAACTCGGGGGCTTTTTTATCGGATACACGTCAATACGGTTCAGATAAGAATAATCGGATTTCCTTTCACAAGTCGGGAACTCTCATAAATGCGTGAAATGAAATTCGTCTGAAAGCGCTAACCCAAGCGTATTGGGATACAGGTTTTTTATTTCTGGGTCCTGAGTCTGCTTTCGGAATGAATCCGGGGGCTTGTATCCTGGATGCTTTCGTTCAAGATGCTTAAATATTAAGGGTTTGAACAATCATCAACGCCCTACGCCGCCAAGGCGATTGCCATAAAATCAACATAAAGATTTTTTAAACCGCAGATGAACGCAAATAAACGCTGATAAAATTGCATCAGCGTTCATCCGCTGATATCTGCGGTTTAAAACTCTCAACTTGAGATTTTAGATTGGAGAAAGGAGGGCGATACACTCGAATTGCCTCAATAGGAACTTCCCCATCTGTTTCGGGGACGATTTCGAGGATGTGTTTGGAGTTGCTCAAATTCTGAGCCAATGTTGTAGAATACTCGCGGCTTGAATCTGCAATTTGTGGAGGAACGTATAAATCAACAAACATTGGTCGCACCTGCCAGGAAATCTCAAATCCTTTTGGCGTGGGCTTTTTCGAGTGTTCATAGGCTTTTTGCAGCCACCAGTTTCTCGGTTCAATCACGATGCGGCCAGAGTTTGAGACAAACATTTCGTCGTTTGTACCGCTGCCGTCGTAACCTGTTTTAGAACCTACAACGTCAAATTTAAACTTGCTAGCGTCGCTGTTAATCTCAGTAATTATGGCTTTCCAATCTTCGACGATTAGCGGTTTTTGACTTGATATTTGGATGATTGCCGGCCAACCGACGCCAAGGCTAACGCTAGGTCTGGTGATGCTGTAAAGTTCAGGAAATTCTGATGGTTTTTTGCCGTCGATCGCAATTCTAGCAGAAATTGCCTTGCCGTTGAAGGTTTTATCGGCGATCGCATCTATTCTATTTCCTTCAAATTCTAAAACCAACTTGCCATCTTGCCATTTAACATCGCTGCCAACTGTATAGGTTTTCACTAAATCCTGCGGCGGTTGAGGAGAATTTGGGTTGTACCGCAGGTACGGTTTTATGAGAGCAGCTAGGAGAAAGTTTCCCCAATCGTTGAGGTGAATGCTGTCGCTCAATAGCTGTTGTGGCTGCAAGCGATTGTCTTTCAAATACCTGCGCCAAGGTTCGCGAATTTCGGCGATTTCGCAGCCGTATTTATCTGCCAACTCCGGCAGCCATTGAGTAGAATGAGTGTTGTGCCATTCGTATCTGCTGACTGAATTTGGATCGTCGCTGTTGCCTGTCGGCATCCAGTCGATGTGGTCTGAATGCAAGAGTATTTCGCTAGCAGTGCGGCTGCGGACATTGGCAATTAGGGCTTCGTAATCTTCATCGCCTCCGTAGACGTGAAAAATTAGCAAGTCTGGATAAAAAGGATACAAATCATGTTCGCTGGGACGGATTAAAATCGGTGCTGCAAATCCTCCGATCGCCCGATTTTCCACAATTAAATCTGCATTGGGAAATCGCTGTCTCAAATCCTTCACTACATCTTTCCACCAATCTTGTTCTGTGATGGATTGACCGTAGAATAGAATACGCACTTGGCGGCGGTTTGTTGGAGTGCTAGCCGCAAGTAGCCCCATCGTCCTTTGAATCTTCGCTCCAAAACTAGCACTATTTTCAATAGGAGCGGGTGGGGGAAATGGCGTATGGGCAGCGGTTTTTTTGATGAGCGGAACTAACAGAAAGCTCAGACACAAAAAAAGCAGCCACAAGTAGCGATAAATCTTTGATTTTCTGCTATTTCCTTGGTGTTTTGCCATTGTTTTATTTTTCCCTGTCCGTTTCACTTTGCTCCCGGCGACTGTGGGATGAATGCTAAGCCTCTAATCAGTAGCTGTAGCGTGCTTATGGGCGCACCTCACGAGTAGCTGTAGTGTAGGCTGTATGGAAATATATTACCAAATTGAGCGCGACAAAAAGTGATATAATGCCTGCTAATTAATTGCAGGAGATCGAGCGCACGTCAAATGGATTACAAAACAGCCCGCAGTTTTCTGATCGACCAAGGAACCGCCCTGGAAACCAAGAAAAATCCCGACGCCTTCCTGATGCGTCTCAAACAAGGCCAACCGCCCGTACCCGGACAGGTGACATCGATTTTATTAGCTTTAAAAATATTGTTTGAAGGGCTGCAAGAATCTCCAATGCTCGATCGACAATTGATCTCGGCACTGCATTTACTGTCAGTAGAAGGTTTGCAGCAATTTGAATCGGGACTCCGCAGAGGAGTTTCTTGGCCGCCGCTGCTGAAGGAAGACTTAAATCGAATTGCGATCGCAGTCAAGAATATCTTTTCCGGCGTCTGGCAATAATTAGCTCGGCTACCACCGATCCCGATACCCACCGCCAGTAAACTCAATTTTTTTTCTACATTTTTTTCTACAATTATTTGTAAAATTTTATGTTAATCTTGCTACATTTACCCTCGAATTGTGGCATCTTAATATAAGAATCAGTTCTCACAAACACTTGGAGAGACTCCCATGAACGCCGAAGAAAAAGCTAGACAACTAATTGCACGAGAAAGGCAGCATAGCGAACACTTGCACGAATCTATGCTCAACCGTTCCTCCCACGAGCTAGAAACACATGGGGAGGGAATTGCTGAAGAAAAAGCCAGAGAATTAATGGCTCAAGAACGGCAGCACAGCGAACACCTGCACGACTCTATGTTAAGCCGTTCTTCCCAAGAGGTAGAGGGATCGATCGCACCCGATGACACTGACAAATAAATTTTGTTAACACAAGACTTACGGACAGATACCAAGAAACCTGGTTTTTATACCATTTTTCATACCATAACAAAGGGCTGTAAAAATGTTTGTGTATAAACAACCAGGTTTCTTAGTCCTGCAATAGTTCAGCACAGCAAAACTCTACTCAAATCGAGGAGGATTGTAGGTGCAATCAAAACAGCCATTGGTCGGTTGGCAGCCGCTATCACAAACATCAAAGCGCCATATATAGCAATAGAAAATGCCAAGTTCTACTGCTCGCGAAAGCTTTCGAGGGATGCCAAAAGAGCTGGCAGCCCCGCTAGCGTGGCCGACACCAGAGCCTCATCTTTGTAAACTCGCGCTCGCAGAATAGGGGTACTTTTAGACGCAGAGGTGAAAGAGCCTCGCCGTTGGGAATTTCCGGTTTCTCGCGTCACGCAAAACATAGCAGTATCCTCGCAGTATTGTCAATTAATCCCTAAATATGCGCCCGTAAAATTTCTCACGGCTTGCTGTATGTTTCTATTATTACTCAGATAAATAACCGAGAGGAAACCCTGAAATAATTATTCACGATTGCTAGGGATCAACTTAAACTGCTTAACGGCTTTTATTAATTTGTTACAGGGCGGGTTTGTTTCAGCCGATCGCCCATAGCGACTCAGACACCAGCAACCCAAATCACCGATTTCACAGGAGGAACGCGGATCAATGATGCTAACTCTTAGTCCAGCAACACTTATAAGTCAAATCAGGCCGACTGTCCAAAGCTTGCGCGACGGAGACTACCGCTACCGAGACTCCTTTGTGCTCGATCGACCTTTCAGAGAAATCCAATTTCGCAAACAAGACAGATACATCACCGGCAGCGATTCAGACAAACGCACGGGCAAAAGTTACTGCTTCCGGGGCATCCCCCAGCACAACAACATTATTAACATCACGCTAGCGATCGAAATTTCCCCAAAAACCGCACAGAAAACCGAGTGGAAATTAGCACCGGGAAACCCCATTAATTTCGACAAGCTTTATCCGCTGCAAGCAGGGCCGGGATTAGAATTGTACAAATGTTTGACAGCCTTTTTACCAAAATTGAAGTAATTATATCAAATATGGTGGATTGCACCGGATCTCTGTAGGACAGGGCTTGGCCCATAGGTGTCAACTTAAGCTTTTAGTCCATCAATATTCCCGCCTACCCGTCAGTCCGCCAGGGGTTGAAACCCCTGTCTAATAGCTAAAGTCCTCTGAAGAGGACTAATGAGTTTAAAAAATTTTATTCTCAGTCCTCATAGCGAGGACTTTAGCTTTGAGGCAGGGAATTCATTCCCTGTCGGACTGTCGGACTGTTTAACGTTAAGTTGACACCAATGGACACTGCAGTGTCCCTACCCTTCTTTGTGTTAATTTAACCTAAGAACCAGCATTTTCCAATTCTTCCCGCAGCATTTCCCGGTAGACTTTCGGCAAACGAGAACTCATAGAATTGGTCTCAATTCCATATCCCAAACTCGTCCAAGTTCCCGAAAGCATCCGCAATACGTCAGTTAATCTTTCCTGCCGCAACATCTCAGAAATATCAGCTTTCCAAAACTTGCGATCGCTCAACCAAGCATAAACCACAGCATCCTGATCTTCTGGTTCAAAACTGTAATCTTCCCAGAATAAAAAATTAGCACGACGCGCCTGATAGCGCTTAGCCTTCTCCTTCCAAGTCGAAGTCAGAAATTGATACCTGCCCGCTGCCGTAGTACACTTGCCCCGATTCGGGCCATTAACAATCCTCACACACCAGTCAGGATGGCGGCTCAAATCTAATATGTATTTGCCACCGTAAACCACGTGATAAGGCCGAGAAACATTGGACTCGCTAGCAGAAATAGTTCGCATCAGGGCTCGAATGTAAGGATCGCCCGTTTTAATAGCCAGCGGCGGGAATTTTCCCCGCCCGCTTACCGACTGCGATAACTGCTGATTTCCCCGCAAATTAGCAACCAAAAAAACACCGCCGCCAATCACAGCGCCGATTAAAAGTAGAAATCCGAGGATTTGAATTTCCGATCGCCTCAGCAAACCTTTTTTTCGACGGCCCAATTTCTCAGATTCCAGCAAAGTCATTTCCATTTCCGCAAATTCGGCTAATTTTCGAGCCGCCCGCATCCGGCGCACCCGAAAATCGTATTGATATAGTGGCGCGGCTACCAGCGTTAGACTCGATAAAACCCCCGCCAATTTAATCAGCCAGAAATCTAATTCACCGGCTACGGCAACATTTGTCAGAGTAGATATTCCTGTTAGTAACTGAGCAGGATCGATCGCTCGCGCGGGCCAATAAAAAATCGCAAGTTGCACCAACAGGGACAGATTAAAGGCAAAAAAAATCACTACAACAGCATTCAAGCCTTCTCGCAAGTGCGATCGAATACCCGTATGCCGGCGCTTGAACTTGCGCGCCACGCGAAAGCGCCCCGGCAGCATAATTAGTAAGGGATTTAAGATTTTGACTGCTAAAAAGTGACAAACAAAAAACACAGGCAACTGAATCAGCCAAGCCGCCAGCAGTAGAGTCAGAAAGCCGATATCGTCGCTGACAAAAGGAATGCCCCTGCGAAGGACAAAACTAAAACTCTGAGCGAGAGCAAATGCCCTTAACCACGAAATCGGATAGGGGAACCAAGCTGGCCACTTGAGAGTTTTCATGCTGAGAAAACGAAAGTTTAAGGGCGAATAGTAAAACTATTAAGATTTTGCCAGATTTGGCGATCGGAAAACTGGCAATTCCCCTGCGGTTTGTACTGATGGGACTTGCGCGCTGATGCCCAGAAACCGGGTTTTTTAACCAAAAACTTGCCTAAAACCCTCAATCTCGGTAAAAAAACCCGGTTTCTTTGTTCGCTACCTGGGACTAAAGAAACCGGGTTTTTTACCTTTGCTGCTGGCTGCAACGGCTATTTTCGTGAAAAAACCCGGTTTCTGGGCACCCAAGCGATGCTAATTCAATCAAATCACACTGGCAAACAACTCCTCAAAACTCTTTTGCGGAGCCTCCGGCTTAGCCACAATTTCCACAACCTTGTTGCGAGAAGTCGGCTGAAACAGCGCCTCCACGCACACTTGGGCTACCTTGGTGCGGGGAATGCTGCTCTCAAACATTTTGTCCGCACCAGTCATGACGATCGCATCTGAATTATCCTCATTTTTGAGACCGCCCGGACGGACGATCGTATAAGTTAGGCCGCTTTTTTGCAAATACTCCTCGGCTTTCTTTTTCCAAACCAAAATCAGCCAGAACAAATTCAGCGGGTGAAAAAACTGAGAGACGCACAGAGAAGTCACGAGCACAAAATGCTCAATGCCCTTAGCCTTAGCTGCATCCACCAAATTTTGAGTACCTTCAAAATCCACCTTGTAAGGCGCTGTCGGGTCAAAACCAGGGGCCGCCCCTGTCGCGCACAGCAATACCGTACTATCGCCGATGGCATCGCCCAGGGAAGTCGCATTTAATACATCCCCAGTCACTAACTCTACCTCCGGTGGTAAAATTTGCCTCGCTGTGTCTAGATTTCGGACTAAGGCGCGCACGGGAATACCTCGCTTGACCAATTCTGCGACGATTCGGCGGCCAGTCTGACCTGTGGCTCCTGCTACAAATGCTTTCATAAGTCGAGTTATGCTGAACTAGGGTAAGTTTTGTTGCTATCAATTTCTCAATTGTAGGGAGGAAACTCCCTTAACACATCCCCAACCCGACCGGTGCGTATTACAGGAGAGTATAGAATGAAGCAAGATTCCGCTGAATATCAAACTGTTGAAGCTTCTGACGAAAATTACTACCCAGATGCGAGTGTCCAACAGCCCGAAAGTGGAAGCGCGGAGGCACCAGAGGAAGTTGAGCCGCTTTGGTTTCACACGCATTTTGAAGACAGCATGGAGATGTACGCCGATGCGGAGACGGTGGCGAAGCATTTGAACAACCACAAGAGTTGGTTTTGCCAGTGCGCTTCGCCGATGAAGGCCCAGCCGATCGGCGAAAACGGCTATGATTTATTAATCGGGCGTTTTGGGGCTTTCGGCTACCGTGTTGAAGCGAGAATTGGTTTAGAGTTGCTGCCGCCGGATGCTGAAGGCTGCTATTTGATTAAGACTATTCCGGTTCCGAATTATACCTCGCCTGGGTATGAAGTGGATTTTCGATCGGCGATGAAGCTAGTGGAGATACCGTCTCAGGAGTTTGCCGCCGATTGGCCGAGCTCGGAACGTGCTAAGCTGCCGCCTGCGATTACCATTACTACTTGGAAGCTGGATTTGGCTGTGGGGGTTTGCTTTCCCAAGTTTATTCGATCGATGTCTCAACCTTTAATAGAAAAAACCGGCGATGCGCTTTTGGAAAAAATTATCAAACAAGTTAACCGGCGCTTGACTTATAAAACTCAGGTTGTTTTTCACGAAAGTTTGGGCATTCCTTTTCCGAAAAATCCTAAGAAACATTAACGAGACTTGCGATCTAACCTGTTGTGCATTTAAATTGAGAGGTTGCACCATTCTCAAGAACAGGCTGTCGGGCCTGTTCCACAAAAGATAAATTTTCTTCTTGTGGAACAGGCCGGAAAGCCTGTTGCTGAAAAGGCTAATTGACAAGGGTGCAAGATGTGAGTTTAAATTGTATGTTATATCAAATCCGGTAGCATCGGAATTATTCATCTCTGTATTCTCTCCCTCTGCGTTCTCTGCGCCCTCTGCGGTTAAATCATTCCGATACAACCGGAAACGATATTAAGTGTGGGAGTTCCTGCCCAACCCCTACTCCCCATAAGAGTAAAGATTTATTTTACTCTGCAATTTAAATGCGGATTAGCTTAACTCACATTTGTAGGGTGTGCAGTGCACACCTTACTCATAAGTGCGATCGTAATAACTCATACCATTTTAGATTTTAGACTTCGGCGTGAGCGCTCAGTCGCACAATTTTAGATTAAATTATTGGGAATAATATCATTGCCCGTTACACCGGAATGATGTTGACGGTTGACTGTTCACTGTCAACAGTCAACCGTCAACAGTCAACAGTCAACAGTGAACTAGAATTTACTATTCCGATGCTAACGGATTTGATATAACTGATTTTGTAGGGGTTGGAATCACGAGCAGACAGTTGCTTTTTTGAAACTGATATCACTGTATCCGGGTGATCCGTGCGCGCCTTATTCCTATGTTTTTGAATCCAACACTTGCTTGAGCAGTTAATCCAAATAACCAAGTTATTGCTAATAAAATTTAAGGGTAAGGTCATGATTGCATTTGACATATAGCAATCCTTGCAGGAGTCGTAAATTTTTGATCCCACCCCAACCCTCCCCGATCCCGCTGGGAGCCCGTAAGAAATTCACAAATGATTTAGGATTGCTATATGCTGATTTCTTATCACCGGGATTAGTTTTTATTATGGGTCAATTTAGCACAGGGTTGGACACAATAGTTTCAAGTCAGATGCCATCAACTTCGACAGCATTGTTATTAAAAAATTCTGCTTCTGTCATAATGCTTTCCCTCCTTATTGCCTCATGATTAAGCAATGTAGCCGACGCAGTTCAAAGCGGGTTCCGATCGCCCTCCGAAACTAGCAAGTGTCTCAGATCACAAGGCAGATCGATCGCCCTCACTGCCAAAAACGTAAAATTATGTAACATTAAGTAAAGAGTTATCAAAGAACTCTTGCCATATCCCTAGAAAGTTATGACAACAAAACTAAGAGCTACACACACAGAGAAAATGGAGAGAGACTTGCACCAGTTGAGGGCAGACCAAGAACTGATTCTCAATCAAGTAGACAATGCGATCGCTCTGTTCGACTCGTCTGACTGCTTAGTTTTGTTTAACAAAAAATTGGCCGGAATCTGGCAACTGTCTCCAGAATGGCTGGAAACAAAACCGAAGTGCCACTTGCTGTTTGCGGAAATTGTCGATCGGGGTTACTTGTCTGTTCAGCAGTGGCAAGAGTTTCAGCAAGCACTCGAAAAATCTCAGGATGAAAGTTTATCATTTTATTTCGAGCAATCCAATGCGGTTTGTTTGGAGGTGTGCGCCACGATTACCAACAGCGGCGGACGGCTGTTTACCTTTAGAGACGTTACGGTATACCGAAACTCCCAAGCTAGCTTGAACGCAGAAGTAAGGCGTCTGAGCTTTCTTTTAGGTTTAACCGAACGCCTGCAAAAATCTGACAGTTTGCAAGAAATAGGTCAGTTTGCCCTCACCTATTTAGTAGAGGCAATGAATGCAGCTTTCGGAGATGTCAAGGTGATTAACGGCAAGGGAAACGATCGCCAAGCGTCGGGGATTTGCAACCAAGTTTCTAGTCAATTTTTGGCTACTTACGGGGAACCCGTAGTCGCAGGAATGCAAGAATTGCTCGATCAAGGCATTCCCTACGGCATCGGTTTGCTGTGGGAAGTGGTGAAAACTGGTAAACCTGTGTTTGTCGAGGATTATGGCAAACATCCCAATGCCGTGCCGGAATTTCGGCATCCGGGAATCGGACAACTGGGCATTTTTCCGATCGCAGCTACCAACGGCACGATCATCGGAGTGCTGACGCTGGAGTCCCGCAACATCAAAAAACTGCAAGCCGCCGTCCACCAAGAAGTGCTGGAGGCTGCTTGCCGGACTCTGGGGGCGGCGATCGAGCGGGCTCAAACACAAGAGAACTTGCGCCAAGTTAATGAAGAATTAGAGTATTCTTCTCAGTTGAAATCCGAGTTTTTAGCCTCAATGTCCCACGAATTGCGGACGCCTCTCAACAGCATTCTCGGCTTTTCTGACTTGCTGCTGCGGCAAACGGCCGGACAGTTGAGCGATCGACAAATCAACTATGTAGACCTGATCGAAAAAAGCGGCCAGCACTTGTTGCAGCTAATCAACGATATTCTCGATCTTTCTAAAATTGAAGCCGGGAAAGTAGAACTAAACTTACAGCCTGTTCGCGTTCAAGAACTCGCGACAGACTGTATGAAAATGATGCAGCCGCGGGCCGACAAAAAGCGAATCGGTTTGTCTTTAGAACTCGACAACCGTATTACTAAAGTTTGGCTCGACGAACGGCGAGTGCGACAAATTGTGATTAATTTACTTTCCAATGCCATCAAATTTACCCCCGAACAGGGACAAGTTAAACTCAGCGGGCGCCTGGCCTATGGCAGCGAAATAGACGGCGACTACCGACCGGATTGTTCTCCTGTAAATGCCAGCACTCCTTATTTTTGTTTTGAGGTGAAAGACTCCGGCATCGGCATTCCTCAAGACCGCTGGCACTTGCTATTTCGACCTTTTCAACAGGTGGATTCTTCCCTGACTCGGCGTCACGAAGGTACAGGTTTGGGTTTGGCTTTGACTAAGCGATTGGCAGAATTGCACGGGGGAACTGTTTCTTTTCAATCTGTTTGCGATCGGGGAAGTATTTTCCGCGTTTGGCTGCCTTTGACGGAGATGCGTCAACAGTTGGGAAACTTTGCTTCTTGTGCTTTGGATACCAAGTTAGTTCCTGCTTCTGCGATTGCTTTACCAATTGCCAGGAAGCGGATTTTGGTTGTCGAAGACCAGCCTTTTAACCAAATGTTAATTTCTGAGGTGATGGAATTGGAGGGGTACGGGGTAGAGATACTCGCCGATGGTTCGGCTATGGCCGATCGTATTCTCGCCGCCTCTGCAGCCCCGGAGTTGCTGCCGGATTTGATTTTGATGGACATTCAGTTGCCGGATGTTGACGGCTTTGAGTTGATGCGCCGAGTTAAAGCAGATCCTGTCTGGGATTCGGTACCGATGATTGCGGTGACGGCGATGGCGATGCCCGGTGACAGTGAGCGATGTTTGGAAGCTGGCGCTTCTGCTTATTTGAGCAAGCCACTGGATTTGAATTTGGCGATCGCTACAGTCCGTTCTTTTCTCACTTAAACAGCATTTATACAAAGCTTCTCAAAGTAACTCTTAGCTGGCGCGGGATGAGAAAAGCTTGTCCATCAAAGTGCCAACAAAAATTTGCTTGAAATGATTGAGACGCGCTATATAATAGATAATGACGGGATTCAGACATCTAGAAAATAATCTCCTAATGATAGCTAAATGCACGTTATCAGTCGGAAAAAATTAAGAGACTACTGCCAAAGTCACGCTGATTCCTGCGAAGCGCTCGATGACTGGTATAAAATTGCCAGTAAAGCAGCCTGGACTAATCTTGTTGAAGTTCAAGCTGTTTATCTCAAAGCTGAAGCAGTTGGAAATTTTACAGTTTTTAATATCAAAGGAAATAAATATCGCTTAATCGCGAGTATTAACTACGAGAAGCAAATTATTTATATAAAATACGTTTTCACTCACGCCGAGTATGATAAGGAAACCTGGAAAAATGACTATTACTTTTGACCTAAAAATTTACAGTAGCTTGCTCTCTCAATATCAGCCGAGAATCATCAAAACTGAAGAGGAAAACGAGATATTTTTGGAAATTGTTGAAGAATTACTCTCTCGTCAAAATCTGACTCCCGAAGAAGATGCGCTATTAGAATTGCTGGTAAAACTGATTGAGGATTTTGAAGAGCGGCACTATCAACTTAATACATCAACGCCCAAGTCAAGGTTGCTGCATTTGATGGATGTTCGGAGTCTAGAAGCAGAGGATTTAGTAGAAATTATGGGTTCGAGTGAGGCGGTAGTTGAGGTAATTAACGATCGGCTAGAAATCAGCAAGAAACAAGCTGAGGCTTTGGGGAGGTTTTTTCACGTCGATCCGGGGTTGTTTTTGTTCAATTAAGCGATCGCACTCTGTAATTTCCCGGAGGGCGATCGCATCCAAGTAGATTGATTTGATGAGGGTGGGGGCGATCGCGTTTTAGAGGTTGGTTGAATAGGATGATTACTCTCCTCTTCTGCAAGGAGAGCAACATACAGAAAGGTTAACCGACTCAATCGCCTCTCTGACTAGATTTATCCGGATGAGTCTGGAAAAAGGTGAAAGATAATTTGTACCAAGATAAATAACGTAACTCCGAGGCTAGGATGACAGACGAACCCACAGTTCAATTCACGTTTGCCGTTAATGACCCAGAACTAGATGATGAGGAACGACAAGAGATAGCGCGAAAGCTGCTGCATCTGTTACGCCAACGTGATGAAGTGGAGAAGGTTGAGCGTGTACAAGATTTGAATCCAGAGGCTGGGGCTAAACCAGGGTTTGCAACGCTGGTGGGATTCCTGACAGCGGAGGTGAATGCTAAGAACATTAAGGATTTTCTGAGCTTTTTGGGCGATCGCCTGGGGGATAAGTCGGTTGTCGTTCACGTCAAAGTTGGTGAGAAAGAAATCAAAATTGAAGCCAAAAGCCGCAAGGAGTTAGAAGAGGCTGAGGCATTGGCAAAGAAACTTCTAGCTGAACTGAGGGAACAGGAAAATGCCTAAGAAAATAGCGCTGCTGATTGGAGTCAGCGAATACGGGCAGGGCATCCCTCCTCTTTCTGCACCTCCTAATGATGTGGAAGCAATAAGGCGAGTTTTGGCAGACCCGAATCTGGGTGGTTTTGATGAGGTAAAGCCACTGATTAACCCCGATCTAACAGAAATGCAAATCCAGATTGAGTGGCTATTTGATAATCGCGAGAAACAGGATGTATTAGTACTATTTTTTTCCGGGCATGGCATTATTAATGATCATAATCGCCTGTACTTGACAACTCGCATTACTACTAAAAATAACTTCCGAGCGACTGCGGTGCAAGCCAGTTTTGTGCAAGATAAATCACGCGATAGCCGTGCTAAGCGACAAGTAATGATTCTTGATTGTTGCTATAGTGGAGCGTTTGCGGATGGTTGGCAAACAAAAAGTGTCGGTGTGGATATCAGACAGGAATTAGGTGCTGAAGGGAGGGCTGTTCTCACTTCTTCCACTGCAACGCAAACTTCCTTTGGGGGGGAAGAGCTTTCGCTTTACACCCAGCACTTAGTAGATGGGATTAATACAGGCGCGGCTGACACAGATAACAATGGCGAAATCCAAGTTTGGAAATTGCACGATTATGCCAAAAGGAAAGTCCAAGATGTGAGGCCAAATCAGAAACCAGGAATTATTTCCGATCAAGAAGGCTTCAAAATTTTATTAGCTAGGGTTCCCATGAGTCCAGAGGCGCAATATCGCCAAATAGTGGAACGCTATGCTAGGAATGGGAAAATTTCTACAAGAGGTCTTTTGATCTTACCGATCAAACGGCAAGAACTTGGCATCGCAGATGACAAAGCAGCGGAAATTGAAAAACAAGTCCTGGAACCATTCCACCAGCGTTTAAATCATTTAGGGAATTATCAAGAAGCCTTTAAAGAAGCTGTTAAAGAGTCGTATCCTTTGACTCAAATAGCTCGCTATGATTTGAGATATTTACAAGACAAGTATGGTTTAAGAGATGAAGATGTAGCACCAATCGAAGAAGAAGTTGTTGGTTTAACTGTACCACCAAGTCAAGAAGATCCTCCCAAACCCAAGCCAGGAGACCGAATAAAACAGGCCATCGCTAATATCTTTAGAACACCGATTGCTGTAATCCCGGTGGCTATTTTGGGAATTGTCGGGGTCGGGTATCCTGTTATTAAGTTTATACCTTCATCTGAAGACATATGCCAGTCGCAATTCTTTAGCTGCGGTGAAGAGACTTTCTTTCCTAGCAAGTTAACGGATAATAAAGCTAAAGGTCTTGTAGCTTTCCAGAAAAAACAATATAAAAACGCTACTGATTTTTTTGAAAGCACTATAATAGATTATCCTAACGATCCAGAATCCAAAATATATTTGAATAATGCCAGAGCCTTGTCCAACAGGAACCCAGTAACTCTTGCGGTAGTTGTACCTATTCTGGAGACACCGGACATTGCTGAGGAAATCTTGCGAGGAGTTGCACAGGCACAACATAGTTTTAACACTTCACGTAAAGAGGGATTATTACAGATTGTAATTGCTAATGATAACAACAATCGTAACCAAGCAAAGCAAGTTGCTCAGAAGCTAAGCCAATACTCAAGCATTATAGGAGTGATTGGACACTACACCAGTGCTGCTAGTGAAGCTGCGCTAGATGATTATAAAACACGTAAGCTAGCCACAATCTCCCCCGGTAGCACAAAAACTCAACTGAAGAGTGAAGTTTTTTTCAGAACCTTACCGAATGATGCAAAAAATGGTGAAGAGTTGGCGAATTATGCCATAAAAAATAAGTATAAAAAAGTTTTTATTTTCAACAATCCTGAAGATCCATATAGCCGCAGCTTAACGGAAGAATTTACACGTGTATTTACCAACCCATCAAGAAAAGTTGTCAACACAGTGAAGATAGATTTGACCGAGCCTTCTTCAATGAAAATTACGCAAGTAGACAATCAACAACTTGATGCTGTTGTATTGTTTCCAAGCACAGAAAATACTGATATTGCCAGCGCCCAAAATATCCAAAATATGGGAATTAAAAATCTACCGCTACTAGGCGCAGATGCCTTGTACAAGAAAAAGATTTTTGACCCTGGAAATGCTGTTGAAGGTTTGGTTTTAGCTGTACCTTGGTTTCGAGATGAACCCAATTCAAAAGACTTTGCTAAAAAAGCCAAGGAGATGTGGAGAGGTGAGATTAGCTGGCGCACAGCTACCAGTTATGATGCGACTCAAGCTTTTATTAAAGCTCTATCTTGGCCTAACAATCCCTCCCGCCAGACTGTGTTGGAAAACCTCAAATCTCCTGATTTTTCACAAGATGAAAATTCAGGAAATTCTCTCAAGTTTATGGACGGTGAGCGCCAAGAGCAAAAACCAGCTCTCGTTAAGGTAGTTAGAGATAGCAGCGGCAACCTCAAATTTGAGCTAGTTACAAAGTGAACACTCAATAAATTGTTAAAAGCCTGGAAGCAAATAACTAAGGATGAGTGTAAATTGTCTCCCAGAGCGATCGCACCCCTCCTATAAAAATGAACAAGCGATCGCACTCACTCCTCAAAAGAATCATCCCCAAGCAATTCCAACAACTCATCCCAAGAACAGCCAAACCTTTCCTTAATACGGCTAACTGAATCTATGTGTATCTTCGCCATTGGCTGCATTGCATAACGGCGAAGCGTAGCATAGATAACACCAGAACGCAAGGCCAATTCGTTGATGCTTCAGCTTCGTTGCTGGCAAAGCTCTTTAACTCTGACTTTCACTCTGTACCTATTCATCAGTTTATTAGCATTTCTATATTAAAGCTATAATCCTGGCAATTAAGCGTTGATGATTATGCGCTAGCGCTATAGCGATAAAGATATTGACAGATATTTATCGAGTTAAATACGATTAATTTGTTCAGCGAAAAGCCACAACTTTTTCTGAAACAAAACAGTCAAAAGCCAGCGCCTCTACCTACCAAGTGTCCGCGCTGGCTCTGGCTCCCTTATGCAATGGAGATAAAACCATTATGACTTACAAAGAGTGCCTCAAGCCTTGGGCGGTTGCCCGTTTGCTTCCTAATTTGCAATGGGCGATTGTCGGGCGATACCGCAATCGATCGGATGCTGACGGACATCTTCAGTTGTGTCGCCAGCGAGTCCCCGATATCCGATTGAAAGTTGTGTTTGCTTTGCCCGATCGCACTGATTTGACACCTCATGGCCGATAACCGATCGTAGGAATCGGTTTTTTAGGCAGAACTTACGCACTCCCGACAAAGAAACCGGGTTTTTTACCTAATCTGCGGACTACAGCAGAGGATTTTCGTAAAAAAACCCGGTTTCTGGCCACCCGTGCGTCCAAGACTATTAGGGAAAAAGAAAACAGCCCTACGTGAGGCTGTCTTCGATCGCACTATTGTATTTGCCACTGCTGGGCCTCCGACTTTCCAACTGCCACTAATCCTGGGTTCACTGCCACAGAGGTGTAATTTATTACATTTCATGATGCGAAACGCTAAACTCAATAGTAGAGAAATTTTAGATTCAATGTAAAATCAACTTATATTAACCTAACTCAACTATTTCGGCGATCGATCGGGGACATCTCTTTTCAGGAACGAGGGGAAAGACTAAAGAATACAGCACAATCAGTTCTGGACGCTATTAGACTAAAGAAACCGGGTTTTTTACCCCGATTAAAAGTCTTCATGCAGTATTTTCGGAAAAAATCCGATTTCTAGGCGATCGTAAGTCAATCGTAGCTAAATACCTCAATCCTTCGTCCTTGCCGATCGGTGGCAAAACTTTACCTATCATATTCCATGTCAAACAAGTCGCCCTGCATCATGTTGGTTGATGACGAGCCAGCTAATCTGATTTTACTGGAAGAGTTATTGCACCTCAAAGGATACGCTACAGTATCAGTGCTATCTGGTCATGAAGCGCTCTCCCTTGCCCGCGCCTCTCGACCCGATTTAATTTTACTAGATATTATGATGCCGGAGATGGACGGTTTTGATGTGTGCGAGATCCTGCGGAAGGATACGGCATTGCAAACTGTACCGGTGATTTTTTTAACTGCCCTCAATGACGATATGTCTCGCATCAAAGGGTTAGAAATGATGGCCGATGATTATTTGACAAAGCCTTTTAACAGTCGTTTGTTGCTGGCAAAAGTTGAAAATATTTTGCAGTTGAGTCAAATGCGATCGCAAGCTGTATCTTCCCAATTCAACCAGCAGGTAAAAGAGCAAAGCAAACGCCAAATCGCCGCCGCTTGGGAAGCCAACGAATATCTGTCAGAAAAATTTCAGCTATTTGTGCCAGAGCAAATTCTGGAGCGAATTGCGCCGCAAGGAATAGAATCTATTCAGTTGGGCAATGCCACAGAAGAAGAGCTGACTGTTTTATTTTGCGACATTCGCGGGTTTACTGCGATCGCCGAATCTCAACAAGTTCGCGAGACTTTTGAATGGTTGAACGCTTTTTTTACTAAAATGAACGAGTGCATAACGTCTCACGGCGGGTTTATTGACAAATACCTAGGCGATGCAATCATGGCAGTATTTGACCAGCCAAATTCTCACGCCATGAATGCGATCGAAGCCGCAGTAGCAATGCAAGAAACTTTGCAAGAATTTAATGCCAGTCGCCACAAATACAATTTAGAATCTCCCGTCAATATTGGTACGGGAATTAACACAGGTATCGGCATGATCGGCACTTTAGGTTCCGATCGCCGCATGGACTCTACAGTCATCGGCGATGTGGTAAATACAGCTTCTCGGTTAGAAAATTTAACTAAAATATACGGCTGCCAAATTATTGTTAGCGAAAATGCCATTGTTCATGCGAGAGAATTTCTAAATGGCATAAGTCTCAACTCAAACTCAAAAGAAAGTCTATTATTAAAGTGCGACTTAGAAGTGGAAACACAGGAGAGTATTATTTCTACTTCTGGGGCGACTGCTGCTGACAGCCATTTGCCCCGCAACAATTATTACTATCGCTGGATCGATCGAGTAACCCCGCGCGGCAAGCAGGAAGCTATTGAAATCTACGAAATCTGGAGTGCCTCCTGTCCCGACTCTGAGGCAAAGCAGCTTACCCAGGGTTTATTTGACAAAGGAATTCAAGGATGGCAATCCGAAAGATTTGTCGCCGCCTTGGGATATTTTCAGCAACTAATCGAACAAAACCCTGCTGATACAGTCGTCAGTTTTTATATCAACCGCTGCCAGGAAAAACTAGGTTTTATACCTGTAAGTAACCGCTCAGAAATCAACTAAATAGAACCAGTTCGTACTGAGGATTTCAGTCCTCTTTATTACCGCAAATACCAGCTAAGGAATGAGAATTAAATAACTTACAATGCGTGATGGTTCTTGTGGGATGGGCGTCCCGCCCGTCCAGAAAGGGCGGGCTCTTAGCCCCAACCCCTACTCCCCACTTTCAAGAGTGTAAATTATTTAATTCGCGATCCTAAGCTAAAATAATCCCGTTCCTGGTGAGGACTGAAGTCATCTTTCTTAGCGCAAATAAGGACTAAAGTCCTGGCTACGAACCTATACCAATTATGAAAAGTAGGCTAGCATCTGTAGGGACACGGCATTGCCGTGTCCGGCGCAGGGAGTAGGACACAACATTGCGGTTTAGTATCAACTTAACGTACAACTAATAGTCCGGCAGGGGTTTCAACCCCCGCCTCAAAGCTAAAGTCCTCTTGCATAGGACTAATGAGTTCTTCAGTCCTCTTTGAGAGGACTTTAGCTATTAGACAGGGAATTCATTCCCTGGCGGACTGGGCGGACTGACAGCTTAAGTTGACGCCAATGGGCAATGCCGTTTCCCTACTTATCTACGAACAAATCAAAGCACTCTAATTTTAGACCCTTAAACAGTCGTCAAAACTTGCTCTCTCAACTTCCCTATCAACTCATTCACACCTCCGGCATTCAAACGGTAACTCAGAGGATGACCGATTAAATAAGCCGAACTTTCAAACAAAACATCAATTTCCACCAAACCATTTTCCCGCAAAGTTTTGCCAGTCGAAACCAAATCCACAATTGCCTCCGACATACCCGTAATCGGCCCCAACTCCACAGAACCGTAAAGCGGCACAATTTCCACCGGCAAATTCAAATTGTGAAAATATTCCCTTGCACAGTGTACGAACTTAGAAGCAACTCTACCGTGAGGAGGCAAATCCACAGTTCGTCGATAAGAACTAGATTCCTTCACCGCCACCGACAGCCGACACTTGCCAAATTTTAAATCAATTAAATTCGCAACTTTCGGCTTTTTTTCCCGCAAAACATCATAGCCAGCAATCCCCAAATCCGCTTGACCGTATTCCACATAAACCGGCACGTCGTGCGTCCTTACTAGCAAAGCTTTGGCAGTGCCGGTCGGGTCATAAATTTGAAGTTGTCGGTTAGAGGAATCGAGAAAAGCACTGAAGTCTAATCCAACCGATTTAAACAGCCGAATGCTATCTCCTAACAGTCCGCCTTTGGGAAGTGCAACAGTAATCATGTCAATTTTTAGAGTGTAAATTTCTAAATTTTAGAAGGGGGCGATCGCGGCCTAAGCAGAAACAGCTTTTACCAAACTCAGAATAACACATAGAGTTCATAGCGAAAAATAAATTTCGGGTCTTGCTAGATCATTTCTTTGGGTATATATTATATTTAGTAAGTTTTTATTTCGTCACGTTTTTCAAGGGCGGTCGGTATGGAAAACAATCAAGAATTTGACGAAAATTTTCACAGTGTAGACCCGGATTCCCTGAAAAAGATTAGAGTAGATGAAATCCTCTCAGGCGGTGGTGTAGAGAGGGAGGAAATGGACTATACAGTAGCTGTGCCTAGCGCTAACCAGGCCAGGGTTCCCAGGGACAGAGGCTTCTCATCTCATGTGGAATCAAGCGTGTTCGATCGCGCCCCCCGATCGAAGTTTGCAGAAAAACGCGGAACCCTGGGAGGCTGTTAATGTAAAATGCTTGCAGAGGCTGGTGCAGACAACGCGGCGATCCTCTTCGTTGGCGTAGCCCCCGTAGGGGCGGGCTTCGCTAAGGCGCGATAGCCATTGTGTCTCACGGCTTTGTATATTCAACTCTAAAACTTAAAATTGCACGGGCGATCTGAAATAGCTGACAGCTACATTATGACCAAATTGACTCTGGTAATCGGCAACAAAAATTATTCCTCTTGGTCCCTGCGTCCTTGGCTGGCGATGAAACAAGCTAAACTTGAATTTGCCGAGGTGAGAATCCCCTTAGACTGGCCGACAACCCATGAGGAAATTCGGCGCTATTCTCCCTCGGGAAAAGTACCAGTTTTAATCGACGGCGACTTGAAAGTGTGGGAATCTTTAGCAATTTGCGAATACGTTGCAGAACGCTTTGCTAATGATTTGTGGCCGGCCGATGTAGCGGAACGGGCGATCGCCCGTTCCATCTGTGCCGAAATGCACGCAGGGTTCCTAAATTTGCGCGCAAATATGCCGATGGACTGCCGCAACCGCTATCCGGGAGAAGGAAGGACTCCCGGTGTAGAAGCAGAGATCGATCGCATCTTTGCCATTTGGCGCGAATGCCGGCCAAAATTCGGCACAGGCGGCGATATGCTGTTCGGGAAATTCACAATTGTTGACGCTATGTTTGCCCCAGTAGTGATGCGTTTTATCACCTACGGAGTCAAATTAGATTCAGTAGCAAAAGCTTATGCGGATGCGATTTTGGCCTTGCCTGCCATCCAGGAATGGGTAGCAGCAGCTTGCAGCGAATCGGAAAGTATTGCCCACTTGAAAAATTAGCAAAAATCAGTTTACTTAACTTAAAATCTCAAATTTTAAGTCTCAAATATGAAATCAGGATGCGGATTCTTTTAGTTGATGATGAAGTTGAGTTGACTGACCCTTTGAGTCGAGTTTTAAGCCGCGAAGGTTATACAGTTGATGTGGCATTTGACGGAGCAAGTGGCAGCAATTTAGCCATGCAGGGTAATTACGATTTGCTAATTTTGGATTGGATGCTGCCGAGACAAACCGGACTGGCAATTTGCCAGAAGTTGCGATCGCAAGGAAGGAATACGCCAGTGCTATTTCTCACCGCCAAAGATACCGTAGACGATCGCGTACAAGGACTCGACGCCGGTGCAGACGACTATTTAGTCAAACCTTTTGAACTGCGAGAACTGCTAGCCAGAGTCCGCGCATTACTGCGGCGGCCTCCTACTTTTGATGCCGAGGTTGCTGTCGGGCGGCTGCAAGTTGCAGATTTACAGCTAGACTACGACAATCAATTAGCTTATCGGGGCGATCGTACAATTGACTTATCAGAAAAAGAATGCCAGTTATTAGAATACTTAATGCGCCATACCGGTCAATTGCTAACACACGAACAAATCCACCAGTATTTGTGGAGTGAAGCAGAAAAACCCAGCAGCAATGTATTAGCCGCTCAAATTCGCCTGCTGCGCCGCAAAATAGAAGCCCCAGGCGAATCGGTGCTAATTCACACAGTTTACGGCAGAGGCTATCGCTTTGGAGAAGCTAGTTAATAATAATAGGGATTTCCCAAAAATCTGGTAGGGTTCCATGCACACCTCACCTGCCGCATATATAACTTTATCTACTTTCGGGAAAACCTGGCCTAGTTTTGTACAAATATTATCTTTTGTCAGGAAAATGTGCACCCTAAACCAGCCTTTACGGATGTTGACAAACCAAAGTAATTACTGTCACCTCCGGCGGACAAAATAGCCTCCCCGGCGCATAAGTCCCCAAACCGCGATTCACGTACAGCCAATTACTCCCAACCTGATGCAAACCGCTAGCCCATTCCCAGTGAGTAACTACTCGATCCCAAGCCGACAGAAAAGGAATGAACTTTCGGATTCGTTTAGGAATAAAATAGCCAATTTTTCTGACCCAAGCGTACAAAGGGCCGATACCGGGAATAACGATTTGACCGCCGTGAGTGTGTCCAGAGAACTGCAAATCAATTCGCCAATTTTGCAGCTTTTCAGCAGTATCAGGATTGTGAGACAAGACAATCCGAGGAATCGCGGGATTTATGGATGCCATTACAGGTTTAGGCGCAAAATCCCCCGACCAAAAATCAGCCAGCCCAACTAAAGCCAATTCAGACCCCAAAGGATAGATTGCTTCGTTGTACAAAACCCGAATTCCGACGCTATTTAAAGCATTAGTAACCTCTGTTTTTGCCCCCGGTAAATAGTGGTCGTGATTGCCCAAAACCGCGTAAATTCCCACTCGACTTTGCAAGTTTTTCAATCGCTGCACTAAGCCGTAAATAGGTGCGGGATCGTAGCTAATAAAGTCACCAGTTAAAAAAATCATGTCGGGTTCAGCTTCGTTGGCCGCAGCAATCGCCTCTGCTAGCAACCATTCCGACAGCCGCACCCCGTCATAGTGAAAGTCCGTAAGCTGTACAATTTTAGTACCGGATAGATTTGCTGGAAGATTAGCGATCGGTATTGTTAAATGCTCTACTCGCAGTTTCCCAGTTAATAACCTGTGCATAAATCTAAGGTTTATTGATGACAGAGCGCCACCTCTAGCTTAGCAAATAAACCAGCAAGACTGCCAAACTAGATATTATTCCCTTTTCCTTATATCCTCTGACTAATTACTACAGTCCGGGACGCAAAAATTCGGATTTCCTCACCAGAATTGAAGCATAAATGCCCAATCTTTATTTAGGCTTTATTGCAAAATTGTTTGCGTCTTACGCGCCCAACTGCTACAGCATTTTTATAAAATTATGACTTGCGTAACAAGCTGTTTAAAACGCGATCGATCCTTTTCATACTGGCTTTTCCAGCCCCGCATCTATATTCTTTTAGCAATTTTCAAAGCTGAGAATTGCACCGCATCCCCATCGCATCGGCATACCACACGGGGATTGCCCCTACCAAACACTATCTTATGACTAATGATTTATTACTGAGTAGGTGGAAATAAACATGGCGTGGGTGAGGCAGGGTGTTGCATTAATAATCAACTGTGGCTAGTATATATTATTGCGTTACCCGCCCCTAAGATATTTTATTTTTTTCTCCCGTCTGCCTACTTGTTAACTAATAACTTTTGACGAAAGCCGCTTCTTCTCAATATACTGCTGGTGGTAATCCTCTGCCATATAAAATTCACCAGCAGGTTTGATTTCGGTGGCAATATCTTTGTCGTATTTACCGGAAATTTGCAATTTTTGTTTGGAGATGCGCGCGGCTTTTTCTTGTTCGGAATTATGATAAAAAATCACCGACCTGTACTGTTCGCCTCTGTCGGGACCTTGGCGATTGATTTGGGTGGGATCGTGACAGTTCCAGAATACATCTAGCAGTGCTTCGTAACTCACCTGCGATCGATCGTACTCTACCAGCACTGATTCAGCGTGACCGGTGACTCTGGCGCAAACATCCAGGTAGCACGGATTCGGCCAGTGGCCTCCTGTGTAGCCCGCAGCAGTCGAGACGACACCCGCAACGGCGCGAAACTTGTGTTCAACTCCCCAAAAACAACCGGCGGCAAATGTGGCTTTTTCCATCGTGTTACTCATCGTATTGGGTTGAAACTTGGCAATAAATTATGCTTGACATATTCCCATTAGTGTGCATTCCCAAACTAATCGCGGCTGTACGTAGTTTAGCAAATATTGCCGCGCTTTTTCCAAGGGCTCTAAGGGCGATCGACTAATTCCCCCTGCCAAAAATTGCTGCCAGTAACAGTGCTGTAAATAATCGATTAACCACAACTGAGATTCAGTATCTAAAGTTTTATCAATTTCCTTGGCCAATTCCAAAGCAGACCGCAGATTTTGAGGCAACTGCTTCACCTTTTGCAGCAAATCATCGGGTATTGATTGCAGTTGCTGCCAAATAGAAATCGCCTCCCCAGGACTTCCCTGAGCCATCCCCAGTACCTCGGAATGATTCAAAATCTCCGCGAATCCAGCTTGCTGCAAAACTTGTGCCATTGCTTCGGGATTCAGCCGTGAAAACTGGACTTTTTGACAACGGGAAATCAAAGTTGGTAGCAAACCTTCCACAGTCGGAGCAATTAAGATTAGCGCTGCTTTTCCCGGTTCTTCCAATGTCTTCAACAAGCCGTTAGCGGCTCCCTCACCCATTGTTTCTGCTTGTTCCAAAACTACGACTGAACGCGCAGCTTCTAGCGGCGGTCTGCTGAGAAAATCACCGATTTCTCGAACTTGTTCTAAGCGAATTTGTGGTGGTGCTTTCCGCTTTAAACCGGCTTCCTCTGCTTCCTTTGGCGTAAGCCGTTTGCCTTGGTTCATATAAGTTGGTTCTACCCAGAGTAAGTCTGGATGATTTCGCTGTCTCACGCGATTTTGCACGGAGGCTATTAGTCGGGTTTCGGGAATATTGGCTGAGAATAAAAGCTCGATGAAACACTGAGCTGCTAAACTTTTGCCGATGCCGTTAGAGCCGACAAATAAATAACCAGGAGCAATTCGGTTTCGCTCGACTGCTTGAGTTAGCAATTCTACTGCTCGCTCTTGTCCGATTAATGATGTAAAATAATTCATGTTTGCTCAGGAAGAAGGAAGTTCGGCAACGAACAGGCAAGATGCCTGTTCCACAAAGAGTGAATTTTCTTGTGGAACAGGCAAGATGCCTGTTCCTAAACAAGTAATTGAGAATGTTACAATATCTCAGATGTAACGGATGTCAGGATGAAGGAAGAAGGAAGAAAATCTAGGGTTTCAGCAATTAATAACATATTAAGCGTCGGGGGTGGTTGCTATAATAATACCAAAAGGTTATTGTGGTTTAATAGACTGCTAAATAATTGTTTTGAGTTAAGAAGTTAAATTGTAAGTTGCCGGAGCCGGACACGGCAATGCCCAAGGCGTGTCAACTTAAGCTTTTAGTCCACCAGTCCTCCCGCCCACCCGTCAGTCCGCCAGGGAATGAATTCCCTGTCTAATAGCGAAAGTCCTCTAAAAGAGGACTAATGAGTTCTTCAGTCCTCTTTTAGAGGACTTTCGCTTTGAGGCAGGGGTTTAAACCCCTGCCGGACTATCGGTTTGACGTTAAGTTGACACGCCTTGGGATCTTGGAGTGTCCCTATAGATTGTGTTACCCTATTTTTCAGAATTGGTATTATTTAAATATCCCCAAGCTTCTAAGCTGCGAGTTACAATAGCTTGAATTTCCTGAGCGACTTCATATTCAGGCCGATCGGCATTTATGCGAACAATTCGAGATTTATTTGCCTCGGCTAAGTCCGCAAAACCTTGCTGCACAAGGCGGTGAAACTTCAAATCCGCTTGCTCGATCCGATCGCACCCTCCGCGAGTCCTTACCCTCGCCAAACCCTCCTCCACATTAATATCCAGCCACAAAGTCAGATCGCTTTCCAAGCCGCCTGTGGCAATTTCATTCAACTGCTTAATTAAATTTAAGTTAAGACCGCGGCCGTAGCCCTGATAAGCAATCGTAGAGTCAGTAAAGCGATCGCATAAAACAATCGTTCCCTTAGATAACTCGGGTTTAAGAAAAGTTTCGACGTGCTGAGCGCGATCGGCAGCATACATGAGTAATTCTGCTCGATCGGATACAGATTCGCCCCCATCTTGTTTCAGCAGCAAATGTCGCAGTCCCCTTCCCAGGTCAGTACCCCCCGGTTCGCGAGTAGCCACCAACGGGACTGTGAGAAAGCAACTTGCTTGCAGCCAATGTATCAGTCGCTGCATTTGCGTAGTTTTACCCGCACCTTCAACCCCCTCAAACACGATAAGTTTGCCCTTCATTGCCCTAACTTCCCATTTGAATAAAATAAATCCATATTGTTCTGTACATCTGTTCTAGGTTCGGTATGATAATAAAGTCTAAATGCCTCACGGCTGGAGTTGTCTATGGCTCGCTATACTGGTTTTTTTATCGTTGCCGTTCCGATCGACCGTCTGCGTCAATCCCTGATTGAAATTTTAGAGTCATGCAATCTTGATATTATCTACAATACAGGAGATTCCGTCATGGCTCGCGAACTTCCCGGTCAAGTTTCGATCGCCAAACTTGTCACCGCAGAAGTCCTAATTGAGAAAAACACGGCCAGCGACTCAGAGGTTCGCATGAACTTCGTGATTAAAAACGAAGAACTGCCCCTGCAAACCAACAACCACTGCCGTCAAATGTTCGAGCTAGTGAGTCGTTCCGTTATGAACAACAATAATTGGCGACTCTTGGAAAGTATGGCACTGTAGCCATTAGTCAGTCGATTTTACATTTTAGATTTTAGAGTGACTCCACAGATAAATCTGGGGCCTCGAACTAACGTCGAAACTTCTTTGGTTTCGACTCCTGGTGTGGGGGGCTTGTATCCGTCTTGGGATGAGGTCATTAGTCATTACTTTCTAGCTAATGACCAATGACCTCGTACTTTTATTGGTCATCCCTAAATTTAAGCTCGAAATCCCCGGCGCAAAAACAAAGAATTTGTAACCACGCTAACAGAACTAAAGGCCATAAATGCTCCGGCCGCCGCAGGACTGAGTAGAATTCCGGTTGCAGGCAGCAAGATACCCGCAGCCACCGGAATTCCCAGAGTATTGTAACCAAAAGCCCAAAATAAATTTTGGCGAATCTTATTAAAAGTAGCGCGCCCCAGCTCGATCGACTCAACAACATCCATCAAAGCATTTCGCATCAGCACAATTTGAGCAGTCTCAACTGCCACATCAGTACCACAGTGTAAACCGATACCGACATCAGCTTGAGCCAAAGCCGGCGCATCATTGATACCATCTCCCACCACAGCCACTTTACAGCCTTGGGCTTGCAAAGTCGCGATCGCCCTCGCCTTCCCCTCCGGCCGCACCCCGGCCAAAACATCAGCCGCCGTCAAATCTAGCTGCTGCGCCGTCGCCGCCGCCGCAGACGGCGTATCGCCCGTCAGCATCATCACCCGCAATCCCATGCCCCGCAAACGTTCCACCGCAGCCTTAGCATCCGGCCTCAGAGTATCTTTTAGCCCGATTACCCCCAGCAAAACGCCCTCAGAAGCCACGTAAACCGCGGTTTTGCCTTGCAAAGACTCCGACAATTGCGTCGCCACAGCGACCCCCTGCTCCTTCATCCACTCAGCATTCCCTGCGAACACCCGCCGGCCCTCCACCAAAGCCGAAACCCCCAAGCCCGGTTCCGTGCAAAAATCTTCAGCAGCTAGCAACGGCAAACCTTGTTGTTGAGCTTCCAGCAAAATCGCTGCGGCGATGGGATGACAAGCGCCCCTTTCCACCGCCGCCGCAATTTGCAGCAGTTTTGAGTCAATTGTGGAACAGGCATCTTGCCTGTTGCCAGAAACCCCATCAATTGTGGAACAGGCATCTTGCCTGTTACCAGAAACCCCATCAATTGTGGAACAGGCATCTTGCCTGTTACCAGAAACCCCATCAATTGTGGAACGGGCATCTTGCCTGTTACCAGAAACCCCATCAATTGTGGAACAGGCATCTTGCCTGTTACCAGAAACCCCATCAATTGTGGAACGGGCATCTTGCCTGTTACCAGAAACCCCATCAATTGTGGAACAGGCATCTTGCCTGTTACCAGAAACCCCATCAATTG
>NZ_JAUBOZ010000222.1:0-2834 GCF_036700475.1 Microcoleus sp. T2B6
TCCCGTTCCTCTAACTTCTTAGCTTGAGTGATAAATTGCTTTTGAAGTTCGGCATTTTTCGGTTTCTTTTGGCCTCCAATATATTCAGAAATGCAAAAACCTAGACTATCGTTCCATACTACTCTGACACACCCAAATAACTTGGCCAACGCCAATTTATGAGAGGGTATCGGATAGCATCGGTAGCGATATCTAGCTTTCATTTGTTTTTGATATTTACTGTCTTTATCTTAACATAAACCCGAAGAAAAAGCCGTCCTAAAAGGACGGGGCTTTAAACCCAAAATTTTCGGTAATTATTCAGGCTGCGCCTCAAACACCTTACCGCGCTCTTAGTAACGTGTGAAACCACTTTTTGCCTCCAGGAGTATTTGAGATTGATTCTATAAGCAGCGCGGGGCTTGTATTAAAAAATCCTCACATCGACTTTATTTTAAATAGGAGTTACCCTTTTGAACCCCGTTGCTTGGAAAAAATTCGGTTGAGCAGCGAAAAATCTAGGAATCAACTGGCTTTCTGAGGAATAGTGCGTAATTCCTATTTTTAAATTAACGATTAAGAATTGGGAATGAAGAATAAGGAATTGGGATTTAAGAATATTCCTTCTTCACGCTTGACATCGTTCTAAAACGGCATCAGCGGTACGAACTTTAACGCTTAGTCTTAACGGCTGCTAGTTGAAAACTAGCCGTCTGGTCAACAGGCTTTATTCAAGCCCACATCATACCCTACGGGTTAGTGTGCGGTAGTTGACGTGTAGCTAATTTTGTTAGCTTTCAGAGAAATAGCTGGCGTCCGGTCAAAATCGAGCCATTGGGCGATCGCCCCTGAAACGCCGCCGCCAGGTTTATTGCGAAGCAGAGACGCTTTTTCTACTACCAAAACAGAACGTCCCTGCTTTGCCAAGTGATAAGCTGCTGTGCTACCTGCCGGGGCTGCACCGACAATAATGCAATCAAACATTTTGGGTAATGGGTAACTGGTAATGGGTGATTGGTCATGGGGAACAGGGAATTAGTAACTGGTAATTGCTAACTTATGAGTATTAAATCTTGAGTTTTTAATTCACAACTCACAAATCATCGAGCGTCTGGGCGTTGTTCGCGGCCGACTCTGAGCAATCTCAAAACTATTCCTATTCCCCCTGCCCAATTGCCCATTGCCTAAACAGTCGTGATATCTTTCTCTTTCGATGCCAGAACTTCTTCTATTTTCGCAATGTACTTGTCCGTCAGCTTTTGAATTTTATCTTGCAAGTCCCGCGATTCATCTTTAGAGATATCGCTGCTTTTTTCCTGCTTGCGAATCGAGTCAACGGCATCGCGGCGGATATTGCGAATTGCAACTTTACCTTCTTCAGCAAACTTACTGGCCATTTTGACAAATTCTTGGCGTCTGTCGCTCGTCAGCGGCGGAATGTTCAAGCGAATAACAGAACCGTCGTTGTTGGGCACGAGTCCTACATCGGACAGGGAAATTGCTTTTTCGATCGAGGTCAGCGCTGTGCGATCGAACGGTTGAATGGTGATCGTAGTCGCATCCGGGGTGCCGATGTTGGCAAGGGATTTGATCGGAGTTGGAGAACCGTAGTAATCTACCATGACTCGATCGAGGAGGGAGGCGTTGGCCCGTCCCGTCCGAATAGTATTAAAAGACCGTTGAGTAGCCTCAACTGCCTTTTGCATATGATCTTCTGCTTCAGCTAACTTCACAAAAACCTCCGACAAGAGTTCCAATAGATTCTCCCATTACAGCTCGGTAGATGTTGCCCGACACCGAGAGGTCAAATACCATAATAGGAATATTATTTTCTTTGCAAAGGGCGATCGCCGTACTGTCCATCACCCGCAAATCTTGATTCAAGACGTGGGCATAGGTGAGGGTTTGATACCTGCGCGCGTTGGGGTTGAGGTGGGGGTCGGAATCGTACACCCCATCTACCTTAGTAGCTTTAAAAATGACCTCTGCATCAATTTCAGCCGCCCGCAAAGCGGCTGTAGTATCAGTAGTAAAAAAAGGGTTGCCAGAACCGGCACCAAAAATCACTACTCGTTTTTTTTCTAGGTGGCGAATCGCCCGCCGCCGGATGTAGGGTTCAGCTACTTCTTGCATGGCGATCGCCGATTGCACCCTCGTTGGCACTCCTGCTTGTTCCAGGGCATCCTGCAAAGTGATAGCATTCATCACCGTAGCAATCATGCCCACATAATCAGCCGTTGCCCGATCCATCCCTGCCGAAGCAGCTTTCACCCCGCGAAAAATGTTGCCGCCACCGACAACAATCGCGATTTGAATGCCTTGGGACACGACTTTGGCCACTTCCTGGGCGATCGACTGAACCACTATCGGATCGATGCCGTAGCCCAAGCTGCCCATCAGCGCTTCACCGCTGAGCTTCAGCAAAACTCGCTGATAAACCATCCCCATGTCGCCACTATTTTTTTACTCTTTTTGCCTCCACCATAAGATAGCAGTATGGGTGCATTTTGAACATCAATTGCCCGGAACAGGCATCCTGCTTGTGTTGCAAGAGAATTTGTTTGTGGCGCGGGCTGCGCCGGTGAACAGGCAAGATGCCTGTTCCACAACCGGATTTATTTTTTTTCTGTGAATGCTAGGTGAACAGGCAAGATGCCTGTTCCACAACCGGATTTATTTTTTCTCTGTGAATGCTAGGTGAACAGGCAAGATGCCTGTTCCACAACCGGATTTATTTTTTTTCTGTGAATGCTAGGTGAACAGGCAAGATGCCTGTTCCACAACCGGATTTATTTTTTCTCTGTGAATGCTAGGTGAACAGGCAAGATGCCTGTTCCACAACCGGATTTATTTTT
>NZ_JAUBOZ010000080.1:0-36175 GCF_036700475.1 Microcoleus sp. T2B6
GCCTGTTCCACAAAAAAATTTATCTTTTGTGGAACGGGCATCTTGCCCGTTCTTGAGAATGGTGCAAAATGTGAGTTTTAACTCATAGATTGCACCATTCTCCAGTAGCCTTTTAGGAACAGGCAAGATGCCTGTTCCACAAAAAAATTTATCTTTTGTGGAACGGGCATCTTGCCCGTTCTTGAGAATGGTGCAAAATGTGAGTTACCATGCTAAACTGATTTTTCTCAGAATACAAGATTGACTGTCATTTGACTAGAAAAGTGACGGCGGCAAAAATCGCATTTTGCTAAATTTTTTAACGTGAAAGGCGTTAGTGTATTCTAGTAAGTATTGTCAGGCTGAAATTATGATTGATGTTGGTTCATTAGTTCGATCGCCCCGAAGCGATTTGGGAGTCGGAAAAGTTGTCGAGGTATCGCGTACCGAGGCGGTAGTTGAATATTTTTGCTCAGTTAAAAACCGCATCCGCAAAACTGTGCCATTAAGTCTACTGCAAGAAGCTAGACTTCAGCGCCAAACCCGCTGCTACCTCTGGAGTACCACTCAGGAAAGATGGATAATTGGGCGAGTTTATGATTGGGATGAAGATAAATTAGAGTACGAAATTGACCTGCCCGACAGCCAAAGTTTGCAAGCTGTTGAAACCGAACTTTACGTTCGCTGCAATATCCCGATCGCCGATCCGATCGACATTTTAGCAGTCAAAGGCCAAGAAACGCCGTATTTTCACGATCGCCGATTGGCATTTGTTCAATCTGCGATCGAACAGCGGGCCGTCAGCCGGGGCATGACCGGTTTAATTTCTGCTAACATAGACCTCTATCCGCACCAAGTTGAAGTTGTCCGGCGCGTCCTAGAAGACCCAATCGTGCGCTATTTATTGGCCGACGAACCAGGACTGGGAAAAACAGTAGAAGCCGGGACAATTCTCCGCCAATTCCTGCTAGATGACCCCAACGGACGCGCTGTGGTACTGGTTCCGAAATACTTGCTTGAACAGTGGCGGCAGGAGTTGGAAAATAAATTCTATTTGTCTCATTTTGCTGACAGAGTGCAGCTTGTTGCTGTTAGCGAAATCAATCAAATTAGCCGCAACGCTAACCTCGATTTTCTGATTGTTGATGAAGCGCAGGATGTGGCGGCAATGGCAAATTCGAGCGATCGCGCTCAGCAGCAGTCCTTTGAACTCTGTCAGAAACTAGCTCAGAAAAGCAAAAATGTATTGTTATTATCTGCAAGGCCAGTTCTCGGCCACGAGCAAGATTTTCTAACGATGCTGCATTTGCTAGATCCGACAACTTACCGTCTTGATGACCTGGAAAGCTTCAAAGAACAGGTGCAAAACCGTCAAGAAATCGGTCGCGCTTTGCTAGATTTCCGAGAAAATTCCCAGCCTGCTGTTTTGCAAACAAAACTCGCTCAACTCCGCACTATTTTTGCCAAAGATGATTATTTAATCGGATTAGCAACAGAGTTAGAAAGTTGTTTGAAAACTAAAGAAACAGCAGAACAGGCTCGGCTTGTCCGAACTATTCGCACTCACGTTAGCGATACCTACCGCCTCCATCGTCGCATCCTTCGCAACCGCCGGGATGCGGTTGAAGATGTGATTTTCGAGCGAGATGCTGTCCCCAAAACTGAGTACGATCTGAATGATGAACAGTGGTCGGAAATTCAAACCGTACTCGATAAATGGCGCACAGTGGCTCCCAAGTCGAGCGAATATCAGAGAATTTTTCTGCTATTTTTCCGCGCTTCTGGTACTTGGCTGAATGTTTTAGAACGGGTTGTCAAAGCTCGCTTGCAGAAAAAATCGACTCCAGAACTCGATCGCGAATTTGGACAAAATGACACAGCAATTTTGACCAAAACGGCGCTGTTTCCCGAAGAAAGGGAAATGCTGGAAACCTTGCTCAATACCCTGGAAAAGCCCCAGGAAGGACTCGATCGACTGAGTTTGTTACGAATCGCGATTCTCCGATTTCTGGCAGTTGCTTTGAAGGTTCCGCGCGAGTATCACAGCAAACCTCGCGATTTGCTGTCGAGAATTCAACAGCAAATTAAACGGCCGATTCCCGGCGAGCGTTTCCCGAAAATTGTGATTTTTACCAGTTTTACTGCAACTTGTAAAGAGATTGCGGAAAATTTAGCTAAAATCTTTGGTAAAAATGCGATCGCCAGCCATGACACGAGCAAATCGGCTGATGATGTTGAGGCTAGTCTCAAGCGGTTTAAGACAGAAGCGCATTGTTTTATCTTAGTGTGCGATCGCTCGGCGGAAGCAGGGGTAAATCTGCAATTGACAGATTGGTTAGTTCACTTCGATTTGCCGTGGTTTCCCAACCAGTTAGAACAAAGACTCGGCAGAGTCGATCGCATTGGCAGCAAAATGGGAGTGCAATTTTGTTTGTTTGCAGGCCCGGATTTGCCGGAGAGTCCCCACGAAGCTTGGTTTCAAGTTTTAAAAGATGGGTTTGATATCTTCAACAAATCTATTGCCAGCCTTCAGTTTTATGCTGAGGAAAAACTTCTCAAACTTGAAGAAAAGTTGTTTGCTGAGGGAGGTAAGGGTTTATCCAGCGAAATTGAAGCGATTAAAACTGAAATCGCACAAGAGAAAATCAAAATTGACGAACAGTACGTTCTCGATGAAATTGATACTCTTGATGACAGTGCATCTCAGTATTTTGAATCTCTCGACAACTGCGATGCTAAGCATAAAGAAATGCAGCGGGCTACTGAAGGTTGGTTGTGTCAAGCTCTTCACTTCAAACAAATCGAACATCCGAGTGTATCGGGGTTGATGCGCTATAAACCTACTCAAAAAACGTTAATTCCCTCGAACGATTTGATGACCAGATTGGTTCCTTATTGCCAGCAATATGGTAGTTACAATCGCCGTATTGCTTATCAGAATGCGGATGTTGCTCTTTACCGCATTGGTGAGGGATTGATCGATGCAATTAGCTCTTATATTCGCTGGGACGATCGCGGTCAAGCTTTTGCCATGTGGCGGCATGATGAAAGTTGGGATGCGGAGCCCGGGAAGGAGTGGTTCGGCTTTCAGTTTAATTATTCAATCCAGACTGATGTGCAGCCAGCCGAGCAAGTTTTGCAAGCACAAAACATCGAAAATTACAACTTGAAAGCTTTGCAGCGCCGCGCTGATGCTCTGTTTCTCCCAATATTTGAAACTGTGTTTGTAGATGCTCGCAGTGAGCAGATGTCTCTGGTGGAAGATGCGGAACTTCTGGCGATTTTGCAGCGGGCTTATAAGGGGAAAGGCGGGCCAAATCGGGATTATAATTTGTCGAAAAATCGCACGTCCCTGATTGACAGTTTTGTCGATCCGCTAGAATGGGATGATTTTTGTCAAAAGGGACGGGTGGTATCCGAGGAATTGCTGCGCGGGCGATCGGCTTTTGTGGAAATGTGCGATCGATCTGCTGTTACTGCTGCTATCCAACTAGAAAACCGGGTGAATCAATTGCAATTGCGCTTGAATCGACTTTCTAAATCCGAACAACTTTTAGAATCGGTTTTGGCTGATGAAATCAGTACGGAAAGTTTGTTGAGTCAAGCGGTTTTAGCTGGGATTCGCCGCCCGCACATGACTCTTGAGTCTGTGGGATTTATGGTGATTTCTGGGCGTCCTCCTGTAAAGGAGGATGAGGGATAATTTGTTTGGGAGGGCGATCGCTCTTTTTGGGGGCGATCGCTTTTTAGCAACCGCAGATGCAGGCGGATAAACGCGGATGGACGCAGATGAAGGAAAGGGCGATCGGTTTTATCTAATACCAATTTTGTATGAGGCTGCACATATCTCGATCCCCCCTAGCCCCCCTTAATAAGGGGAGTAGGGGGTGGGACAAGATTCTTCTCAAAGTCAACCCCTACTCCCCAACAATCAGGGGGATTTAGGGGGATCGAGATATGTGCAACTTCACATTAAATTGGTATAAACTGCGGAAGTGACAGCAATTTTTAGGTTATGGGACTGCAAAAATGATAAGATAAAAGCAGTAGTAATGAGTAGCAGTGATTTAGTTAAAAGCCACGCTTCGGCCTGACATCAAAGCGCGTCGATCGCATGGAAATTAAACCGCACAGCCAAAATGAAGAAGTCTCAAATAAAAATTCTGCTCGTAGAGGACGATGGAGGGCTGAGAGCAACACTGGCAAATGTGTTGGAAGCAAATCATTACGGGTTGGATCGGGCAAATGATGGACAAGTGGCCCTAGACTTGGCAGCAGCAATTGAGTACGATCTAATTGTGTTAGACGTGCAGGTTCCCACACTCGATGGAATTAGTCTATGTCGGCAATTTCGATCGCAAGGCTACCACAAACCGATCCTGTTAATGACGGCAAAGGATTCAGATGCGGAGGTGGTGGCTCTTCTCGATGCGGGCGCCGATGATTACATCAGCAAGCCTTTTGCTACGGAAGTATTACTGGCAAGAATACGAACTTTATTGCGACGCAGTAAAGCACTTTCCCCAGGAGGTTCTACTCAGAATTCAGCGGCTAATACATTGACTTGGGGAGAGCTTTGTTTAGATTTAGAGTCTGGTAGAGTGACATTTTGCGAACAAATAATTTCACTGACACCGACCGAATATAATCTGCTGGAATTATTACTGCGAAATCCCGATCGCATCTTTAGTCGCAGTGCTATTTTGGATCGTTTGTGGGGATTTGATGAGGCACCAACCGATCGCGCCATTATCACTCATATTAAGGATGTCAGAAAGAAATTGAAGGCCGGCGGCTTAACTGAAGAAATCATTGAAACAGTTTATGGCATGGGCTATCGACTGAAACCGTACCCCCAATCTGCATCGTCTAGTTCAAATAATCTTGGGATTGAGCGCACCAAAAAACATCAATCTCACGGGGTAGATAAGTCCGAAAGCTACAAAGTGTTAGAGCGGTTTCGGGGATGCTTCAACCAACAAATTGCTGTATTGGAACAGGCAAAAACTGCTCTATTAGCAGGAAATTTAGAAACAGAATTACAGCAAGCGGCCAAACATGAAGCTCATAAATTAGCTGGCTCTCTGGGATCTTTTGGTTATCCCGAAGGCTCGAAATTGGCACGCTCGGCAGAGCATTTGCTAATAAAATATCGCTCTTTGACTGCTGAGGAAATTACCCGCTTCTCGGAATTGGTGACAGGATTACAGCAGGAATTAGCCAAAACACCGATTACATCAACGGCTGTACCAGTTTCTACTATTTCAACTTTCAACTATCGGGTTTTGGTAGTTGATGATGATGCTGCATTAACGGAGCGATTGAAAGTAGAATCCGAAGCTTGGGGATTGCGGATGAAAATTGCGCCGAATATTACTGCTGCCCGATCGCGTCTTGCTTTGTCAATGCCCGATGTGATGTTACTAGATTTAAGCTTTGCAGAGACAGAGGAAGATGGATTGACGCTACTGCGAGAACTGACCGAGCGAGCGCCTAACCTGCCTATAATTGTCTTTACCGGACGAGATAGCCTTGCCGATCGCTTGGCAGTATCGCGCTTAGGTGCTAAGCAATTTCTCCACAAACCTGCAACCACCGAGCAAATTTTTCGAGCCATCGCCCGTGTTTTACCCAGTCCCAAAACTTCAGAAGCGAAAGTCTTAATCGTAGATGATGACCCTGTGATGCTGGTTAAATTATCAGCGTTACTGACTCCTTGGGGAATTGAGGTGACAAATCTCAAAGAACCACAGCAATTTTGGGAGGTGTTAATTCGCACTGAGCCCGATTTAGTAGTGCTGGATCTAGAAATGCCTATCGTCAGCGGGTTAGAATTGTGTCAGGTGGTGCGACAAGATATCCAATGGGAAAATTTACCGATTTTGGTGGTGACAGCCCATACCGATCCAGAATCTCTCCAACAAGCCTTTGCAGCGGGAGCCGATGATTTTATTACCAAGCCGGTACTAGGGCCTGAATTAGTCACGCGGGTATTCAGCCGAATCAGGCGCAGTCGTCCTTTACTTCAGGGTGGGAATACTTAAATACAACTTATACCAATTTTTTATGAGGCCCCGTAGAATCCGATCCCCCCGGCGCCCCCTTAATAAGGGCAGGGCGGTTTCATTCTCACCAAAAGGTTTTTGTAGGGGCGGTGCCCCCGTGCCCGCCCCCACCCACAGACGATTTCACAGGCGTTTGGGACATGGGGGCAACCACGGGGGGATTGCCCCTACAAGAGAATGAAACAGCCCCCCCTTAGCAAGGGGGGGTGGGGGGGGTAATTACATGGCACGTTCAGTCAATTTTGTCAAGACTTGATTCGATCGCTCGACAAAATCCTTCATCCCTTCAGCATCGAAACCCTTCTGGGCCATCAAAGCCAAGTCGTAAACGTGGTGACAAATCATACTCGCCAACTGGGCCGACGGAGACTCGCCGCCGCCTTGAATAATCGCACCCTGACTCAAACTCGCCAGATTTTGAATCAGCGGGTGAGAGGTATTCACCAGCAAAACGTGGTCTTCGGGGAATTCGGCCGCTTGCTGCTGCAAAAGCGCCGTCATATCCCGCATCCGGCGCAAAGCTTCCGGCAAAAGTACGATCGCAGGTGGCGTCGCCTCCGCAGAGTCAGACTTCAAAGCTTCTGTGCGAATGTTCACTTTCGGCTTGTTGAGAGCTTTTTGGAACATTTCTTGAACTTGTTCGCTGCGAGTTTTATTCGTCGCCGGATCGACAATTTCCGCTTCTTTCTCTTTGTCAATTAGCGTTTCGTCGATGTCGGAATCAACCCGCGAGAATTTGACATCTGAGTATTCTCGTTCCAAGAAACTGATAAAGTGCGTGTCGATGAAAGAATCCATAAACAGCACTTCTAAACCTTGGCTTTTGTGCATTGCCACGTAAGTTGCTTGAGACGCCGGATCGGTACAATAAAACACCCGATTTTCATGGCGTTTTTGATTGCGTTCCAAATACTCTTTCAGCGTCGTGTAAGGTTGCGTCGAAGTAGAATTTTCCGACTTCGGAGTGACATCTTGCCACAAATCTCCTTCCTCACTTTGCACCTGAACTTCTGGCGTTACAGTTTCTGGCTTGTCCGCTGTTGGTTCGTAGGTGCTGCGGTAGATTAAGATATCTTCGACTTGCTTTTTGAACTTGTCATCGTTGAGAGTTCCAAACTTTACAAAAGTGCCGATATCTTGCCAGCAGCGGATGTATTCGTCACGGTCGTCGCGGTAGAGTTCTTTCAGGCGATCGCCCACTTTTTTCGCAATATAATCAGCAATTCTCCTGACTGTGCGATTGCTTTGCAAAGAACTGCGAGAAACGTTCAGCGGAATATCGGTACTGTCAATAACTCCCCGCAGCGGCATCAAGAATTTAGGGATAATTTCTTCGCAGTGGTCGCTGACAAAAACCTGGTTGCAGAATAGCTTAATATTGCCTTGGGTAACATCGACATCCGGCCGCAGTTTGGGAAAGAAAAGAATGCCGTTGACAATAAAAGGATAATCTGTATTCAGGTGTACCCACAGCAGCGGCTCGTCTTGGAACGGGTAAAGGTAGCGGTACAGTTCTAAGTAATCTTCTTTTTGCAAATTGCTGGCAGATTCCCGCCAAATTGCTTTGTGCTTGTTGAGTTCCTCTCCCTCAAATTTGATGGGAACGGGCATGAAATCGCAGTAAGTTTTGATTAACTGCTTAATCCGACTGGGTTCTACATATTCTTGTTCTTCATCTTGGAGGGTAAGAGTAATAGTAGTGCCGCGTTCCGTGCGGGAAGATTCTGATAGTTCAAAAGCCGGAGAACCGTCGCAAGACCAGTGTACGGCTTGGGAGCCTTCCTGGTAAGAAAGAGTATCAATGTCTACTTTCTTCGCCACCATGAAAGAAGAGTAGAAACCTAGGCCGAAGTGACCGATAATTGCGTCCTCGCCGCTGCCGTGGTATTTTTCAATAAATTCTTCTGCGCTGGAGAAAGCGACTTGGTTGATGTATTTTTTTACCTCATCGGCGGTCATGCCGATGCCGTTATCGGAAATTGAGAGGGTTTTGTTTTCTTTGTCGATCGCTATGTTGATTTGCGGTTCGCCCACCTCGCCGCTGTATTCGCCGGAACGAGAAACCATTTTGAGTTTAGCAATGGCATCGACGGCGTTAGAAATTAGTTCCCGCAAGAAGACTTCGTGGTCAGTGTATAGCGACTTCTTGATAATCGGGAAAATATTTTCGGTATGGATTGAGATTGTTCCCTGTTCTAAAACTGTCATAATTTTTCGCTAGGTATTTGTCGGTAATGAACCGTGATTAGTCATTGGTCATTGGTCATTGGTCATTAGTTATTAATTGTTAGTCGAGCTGAATTTTCCTGTTATACGTTGTTAGCTGCTAACTACTAACTACTAACTACTGACTACTGACTACTGACTACTGACTGAGGACTAATGACTATTTAATGATTTTCGGCGATCGTGCTACCTTTTGCCAAAGGGATTACCCGAAATAACTGATTCGGTTTCCCTCACATGGTAACTCACAAAGGCAATCGCAGGAAAAAGGTGCTGCCACAGCCCAATTCGCTGCGGGCGCTGAGGCTGCCGCGGTGTGCCCGGGCGATGGTTTGGGCGATCGCCAATCCCAGTCCCGAACCGCCGGTATGGCGCGATCGATCGCTGTTGACTCGGTAGAATCGATCGAATATTCGCTCTAAATCTGCCGCCGCTATCCCAATACCGGTATCTTGCACCTGAACGATCGCCTCCTGGTGGCTGCAATCTAAAATAACTGTTACTTTTCCCCCAGGCGGAGTGTATTGAATGGCATTAACAATTAAATTAGCAACTAAGCGATAAAGTTGGTCGGAATTGCCGACAACATTTAATTGCTGTTGCACCCGCACTTCGGATGTTAACGCTACCTTAGAAGCGATCGCCAAAGCTGCCAATTCCTCTACTAAATCGCTAACAAGGTCATTCAAACAACACAATTGAGGGCGATCGCGTATCGCTTGATTATCCATGCGAGCCAGTAGCAGCAAATCAGCCACTAACTGAGTCAATCTGCGGTTTTGGCGCTCTACAGTTCGCAAAATTTCCCGCGCTTCTTTTTCATCCAAGTGAGGCATCAACAGTGCTGATTCTACTGTCGCCTGCGAAGCCGCTAAAGGTGTCCGTAATTCGTGAGCAGCATCCGCTGTAAACTGTTGAATTTGTCTGTAGGAAGCATAAATCGGTTTCATGGCTAATCCTGCCAGCCACCAACTAGAAAAGCCTACTAAAATTAATGCTGTCGGCAATCCCAACTTTAAAATTAATTTGACTGTACTGAGATAATCGTTGAAGTCTTCCAAGCTCCGCCCCACTTGAAAATATCCCCAATCTTCCTGATTATTGGTGTGCAGCAATACAGAAATTTGGTGATAAATATTGCCTTGTCTGTCAGTGATTGTTTGCCAATGTTGTGAGTTAAAGGTCGGTGGCAATTCTTCGGGATAAGCGCCTGCTGTAGCAATCAAATTTCCTGAATTATCAAATAAACGGATATAGTAAAAGCTTTGGTTGATAGCGCTTAAAATATGGCGATCGGGCAACTGTTCTTTATCTTTAATGCCGTTAACTCCAATTACGCGGAGGTTTGGCAAAAGTTCATTTACTATTGGTTCCAGGCGTCCGGGCTGCTGCAATTTTGTTTCTAGGCTGTCGTGTAGCGTCCCAGCTACTGATTCTAATTCGCGGTCTATGGCTACCCAGTGAGCGTGGGCGATCGCCTCGTATACGCCCAATCCCAGCAAGCTTAAAATCAAACCCATTACTGCTGCATAGGAAAGGGCTAATTGCCAGCGAGTTCGGTTAAATAGTTTATTTTGATTCACATTGATTCGAGCGCTCTTTTTTAAGGTAAATATCCCAAGGTAAATAATACATTATTTTCTAATTGTACCAAGATTTCGGGATTAACTTCACCAATTTTATTTCGCAATCGTGTTTTATCCAAAACTCGCATTTGATGGCACAAGGCAACGGAATCTTGAGTCAATCCTCCCTCACCGCTGGGAATGAAAACACATGAAGGGAGAGAGGCACGGCGCAGATTAGTTGTTAGAGGAATACTGATAACAGTAGTCGTGTATCTCGCAATAGTATCGTTCTGGAAAATAATTATGGGACGTACACCTGCCTGTTCGGAACCTTGCGTAGGATCGAGGGCTGCAATCCAGATTTCACCCCGTCTGACTGTCATGCCAAATCCTCATGTTTTAGGAGTTCTGCATATTCGCTCATTCCGAGTTCCGCAAGTTGTCGGTCTTCTTCGGCAAATTCGCTGTAGAGTGCAGCTAAGTTAGTTTCATCGATTGCTGGAATAGTAACTAATTTGGCACGAAATTTCAGGAAAGCAATAAATTCAAATACTTGTTTTAGTTGTTCTATATCGAGCTTTTCTAACTCTTGTTGGATTAAATCTTTCATGGCAGTCATTTTTCCGATCGAGTTTTCTCTATTATAGCCAGATACGGGAAACGAGGTATATTCCCCCCGCCGTTGCCCCTACTACTTTAATTTTTCATCCGGTATCCGACGCCGTGTACAGTTTCAATTAAATTCGCGCAGCCAACTGATTCGAGTTTGCGTCGCAGCAAGCGCACTTGAGCGGCTACTACATTGCTAAAAGTATCCGCACTTGCTTCCCATATCTGATTCCGAATTTGGTCGGTGGTGACAATTTGGTTCGGATGTTTCATAAAATATTCTAACAGTTGAAATTCTTTGTTTGTCAGCGAAATTATCTGGTTTTTGCCGTGGGTATCGAGATGACAAGCAGTGCGATTTCCGCAGTCGAGAACGAGATTCCCTACTTGTAGCTGTTGGGGCTGAATTTGGGGCGATCGCCTTTGCAAAGCCCGCAACCTTGCTAACAGTTCCGCCATCCCGAACGGCTTGACTAAATAATCGTCAGCCCCGGCATCTAGTCCCGCAACTTTATCTTCCATTCGGTCTTTTGCTGTCAGCATCAAAACGGGCAGTGCGCTATGTTTAGCACGCAATCTCCGCAGCAGTTCCAATCCTGACAATCCTGGTAGCAACCAGTCAAAAATAGCGAGGGTGTATTGCGTCCACTGGCTGTCTAAATATTCCCAAGCTTCATTGCCATCTAGGGCCCAATCAACTATATATTTTTCCTGCTTTAGGGTTCGCTCGATCGCTTTCCCTAAATCGGGCTCATCTTCAACTAGCAAAACTCTCATAACTCTAATTTATAGCGGTAAATCCTTATACATTGTTACCGATCGGCAGCATCTACCCCAACATCTAACCTCACATACTGAGATGAAATCAGCATGAAATTTTCTAATTTCGCAGAAAAAGATGATAGTTGACAATTATTGACAACAAGCTGGAAATGTCTTATACTCAAACGCAATCAAATTTTTGATAATTTTTTTCAATAAGTATGACAGATTTATCCGATCATCCCGCCATTAGAAAGGCTGGGCGCTGGAGTCGCCGCCAACTGCTACAGCTAGGAATAGCTGGTGCTGGGGTAGCGGGCGGCGCGATCGCATTGCAAAATTTGACCCAAAAACGATCGGCATTGGCGAGAGTACCGCCAATGCCCGCAGATGCAGTCACCATCAGCAATATCAACCCCATGCAAATTGCGCGGGATTTTGATTACGGCACGGTGACGCGCGAAAACGGGCGCACGGTACGCGAATTTCGCATGGAAGCTAATACTTCGATCGTCCAACTTAACAGCGCCGTCACCTTCAACACCTGGAACGTGAACAATCGCGTGCCGGGGCCGACATTGAGGGCAACTGAGGGCGATCGTATCCGCGTCATTTTTTATAACAAAGCCGGAGATTCTCATTCGCTGCACTTTCACGGCGTTCATACCAGCGAAATGGATGGCGTTAAACCAGTGAAACACGGTTCGGTATTTATTTATGAATTCGATGCCAATCCCTACGGAGTGCATCTTTATCACTGCCATATTGAGCCTGTCACTCGTCATATAGGTAAAGGACTCTATGGAATGTTCATCATCGATCCGCCAAAACCCCGCCCTCCCGCCGATGAAATCTTGTTAATCATGGGAGGATACGATGTAAACGACGACAAAAAAAACGAACTATACGCTTTTAACGGGTTGCCCAATTATTACATGAACAACCCGATCCCTATTTACCGAAATCAGCTAATCCGGCTTTACGTTCTCAACATGATTGAGTACGAAGCGGCAGTGACTTTTCACCTGCACGCCAACTTTTTTGACGTATATCGCACAGGAATGACTTTGACTCCCAGTGAAAGAACCGATGTAATTACAATGGGAGTAGCTGAAAGACATATCTTAGAATTTACCTACGGCTACGCTGGAAAATTTATGTTTCATCCCCATCAAGATGCGATCGCCGAAGCAGGCTGCATGGGGGTATTTGAAGTCATCACTTAAACCAATCGCGCTCCCCGATTACAGCGATTAAAGTTAAGAAAGTCTTAAATTATCTACCCAATTTTCTCGCAAATAGGTAGAATGAATAGCTCGCAAATAATTGAGAATCTTTCTTAATAACTTGTGACTCCAAATGCACATCACGTAAAAATTAGCAACAGCCATGTTATCAACTTTTCGTTTATTACTCACATCTTGCACCATTCTTAAGAACAGGCAAGATGCCTGTTCCACAAACAATGACTTTTCTTGTGGGGTGGGCGTCCCCAAGAACAGGCAAGATGCCTGTTCCACAAACAATGACTTTTCTTGTGGGGTGGGCGTCTCGCCCGCCCGTAGCAGGGTTGTTGCAAATGTTGCAAGATATCGTTTATTATCTACCGCCGCTGCTACAGCCATCCTCGTTGCTCTGGCCGGTTGCGTTTCCCCCACAGCCAGCAACACCGACAGCACACCCTCACCCGCTGCTACAGCCAGTCCCGCAGCCACAAGCGGTCACAGCGGGAATCACGGCGGCAAAGGCGGCATCAACATCAATACTGCCATTCTTTCAGAGTTAGATAAACTCGAAGCCAAGTTAGGAATACCGGCACTTTCTAACAAAATTCAAGCCAGCCGTCCTTACGGGAAAGTCGAAGAATTGGTATCAAAAAATGTCATTACTCAACCCCAATTCGACGAAATTAAAGACATGGTGACTATTGAAGATGTCGTCCTCACAGGTGAAGCCAAAGATGTAGACTTCATGACTAAAATGGGATTGATGAAAGGGCATCTTATCGTAGCAAAAGAACTCTTGGATCAAGGCAAACCAGACCAGGCAGAACCTCACATCGGGCATCCAGTCGAAGAAATTTATGCCGATGTGGAAGATCAGCTAAACGAGCGTAAAATTCCCGAATTTAAGACTACTTTAATTAAATTGCAGGATTTAGTTAAAGCGGGTGCAAAAGACCCGGCTCAAGTGACTGCGGAATTTGACACATCGATGCAAGCTGTAGATGGAGCAATTGCCGCTCTTCCCGAAGCGCAGCGAAAAGATCCGAAATTCGTGCTGCAAGTGATTAACGGCTTGCTGGATACAGCTAATTCCGAATACGGAGCGGCAGTTGCTAACGGCAAAATTTCCGCAATTATTGAATATCAAGATTCGCGGGGTTTTGTCATGTACGCGGAAAACCTGTACCAAGATATCGCCGAGCAAGTGGCTAAAACTAGCCCGGAAATTGACAAAGCAATTGTTGCCAACATGACTGAACTGAAGACAAATTGGCCAACGGCGATCGCACCCCCCGCGCCCGTAAAAACAACCGAAGAAGTCACCAAGCTAGTTAAAACTATCGAAAGCGACAGCCAAAAAGTTCTCAAACCAGCCTCCTAAAAAATCAATTCTCATCAAGAGCGGTAATTGGTAAATAATCTGCCAATTACCTCGCTCCTTAACCACTCCCATTCCTACCATAAAAAAATGAATTTTGGCGAAGCATTGCCCACCTTTGTAATTACTCTCCGCGAAGGAGTCGAAGCCGCCTTAGTTGTCGGCATCGTTCTAGCTTGCCTCAAAAAATCAGGACAAAGTTATTTAAGTCCTTGGGTTTTCGGCGGTGTTGGGGTTGGACTTATTGCCAGCGCTTTGATAGGTGTACTTTTCGGCTGGACTATGCAAATTTTGTCCGCATCCAATCAGCCTTTTGCACCGATTATGGAATCGCTGCTAGAGGCCACCTTTGGGGTTATAGCAATAGCAATGCTGAGCTGGATGCTGATTTGGATGACTAAGCAAGCGCGATTTATGAAAGCCGAAGTCGAAGGCGCTGTGAGTGCCGCCTTAACGCAAAATTCTCATGCCGGCTGGGGCGTATTTAGTTTAGTTTTGATTGCTATTTTACGCGAAGGATTTGAAACCGTTTTGTTTGTCGTCGCTAACTTTAAACAAGGCATTATTCCAGCCATCGGCGCTTTGGGAGGAATACTTTCAGCCACCGGACTTGGTGTCCTGCTGTTTAAATGGGGAGTCAAAATTAATATCCGCCTGTTTTTCAAATATATGGGCATTTTATTGCTTTTTATTGTAGCGGGATTAGTAGTATCTACTTTGGGAAATTTTGACAGCGCGATGAATACTTTATCGCAAACAAATCGCGAATCAGCAGCACTGTGTTTCTATTACGAAAGATTTACTAAAATTCACTCTTGCATTCTCGGCCCAATGGTCTGGAATACCTCAAAAATGCTTCCAGAAGACAAGTTTCCCGGTTTGCTGTTGAGTGCGTTGTTTGGCTACACGGAGAAGCTTTATGTGGTGCAGGCGATCGCTTATTTCGTCTTTTTAATTACCGTGGGCGGGATTTATTTTCAAAGTTTGGCCGATCGAGTCTTTTTTCCGTTTAAGAAAACTCAGGTAACGAAATAGGAAATTAAGTGCGATCGAAACGCGATCGGCTTTGTAGTCGAAATTCAGGAGGCAGTTGTTTGTTGCTCATCACTAATGCGCCCATAAGTTAGAGCGCATTAGTTATTAGCAATCTATTGATTGAAGGTAAAACGACCGTCAACTTTTTCTCCCTTAATATCCGCTATCACTTTCACTGGATATTGTCCGGCTTCTGTACCTGGAAAAATCCCGTAGTAATGTTTGCCCTCAGCGTCGTATTTGAGTTCCAGATTTTGTTGTGTTCCATTCGCTAACTGCACTTGAGCGATGACTTTGGCGTCGCTAACTGCTTCGCGTTTGTCCCCTTTTTTCAAATAAAGATCTAAGTGAGTTCCGGTTGCTTGTTTCTGAGTTAGAAACTCTAAGTAATAAGCTCCAGACTCGACAACTTGACCTCCTTGAGATGTTTTCGTATGCTCTGTTTTAGCTGTTGCTGCCGGGGAAGCATTTGGAGGTGAAGGCGCAGTTTGAGAGGCTGCTGGATTGGATGTCGGGCTGTTATTTGGATCGCTTGCTTGGTCGCCTTGACTGCAAGCTCCCAAAAACAGCAATCCAACACTACCTAGAACAATTAAATTTGACTTAAGCGATTTCATTTGTTTGACTCCTTGCTGACTGACAATAATTGGAAAATATCACACATTAACTACCTTTCCGTCTTCAATAACTGGCTGAGGTTGTTGAGGTCGCAAAAAATGCCCAAATTGAGCATACAAAGCTGGCAAAACTAACAGCGTTAGTGCTGTCGAAGTAAACAATCCTCCTAAAACTACTACGGAAAGCGGTTGCAAAATTTCTTTGCCCGCCCCACCTTCAAAGACTAAAGGTGCTAAACCCAAAGCAGAAGTTAAAGCGGTCATCAGGATGGCGTTCAGCCGTTCCATCGAGCCTTTAATAATTGCTTCCTTAAAAGCCATTCCCTCGGCAAATTTAGTGTTGTAGTTGTCTACTAATAACAAGCCGTTGCGGGTGGCAACGCCAAATAAAGTGACAAAGCCAACTAAAGAAGCTACAGAGATGATGCCGCCCGTCAAAGCTACCGCAATTACTCCTCCCACTAATCCGATCGGCAAATTAATCATAATCATAGCAGTTGAAGCGATAGACTTGACGGACAAGTACATCAATACTGTAATTACCAAAAAGGCGATCGCACTAAATATCATAATATTTTGCGAAGCTCTTTGTTCTGCTTCAAATTGACCGCCGTACTGGATAAAATATCCAAAAGGCAACTCTACCTCTCGTTTTACTTTAGCTTGAATTTCATTCACAACCGATCGCAAATCCCTATTTTTAGCATTAGCAGCCGCCACAATCAACCGGGAAACATTCTCGCGGTTAATCGTATTGGGCCCCGTACCGTATTTAACAGTCGCAACTTGGGCGAGGGGAATCTTATTGCCGCTTGGAGTATCAACCAACAAATTCTGAATAGTTTCTAGATTGTTTCTGGCTTCAGGCTGCAACCAAACAACTAAGTCAAAAGTTTGCTGCACCTCCAAAACTTGAGAAACAACTTTGCCGTTTAAAGCTGTCTCAATTATTTCAGAAAGCTCTCCGATTTTCAAACCGTATCTACCCGCAGCTTGACGGTTAAACTTAATTTGAATTTGTGGCACTGGCACCTGCGGTTCGAGTTGCAAATCCACAATTCCGTCAACGGTTTTCATTTGCTCTTCAACTCGGGCACCGATGCTGCGAAGTTGATCCAGATCCGGGCCAAAGATTTTAACAGCAATCTGACTTCTGACACCAGATAAAACCTCATCCATCCGGTGAGAAATAAAACCGCCGATATTTGGTGCAACTCCCGGCAATTTAGCAAATTCCTGCCGCAGCGCCTCCAAAGTTTGCGGCCTGTTTTTCATCCCATCCTCGCTCAAACCGATATCAATGTGAGCTAAATTGACTCCCGCAGCATCAGCATCTCCCGGAGCTCTGCCCGATCGCACTTGCACGTATTCAAACCTGGTATCATCCTTAAGTGCATCTTCAATAGCAAAAGCCGCGCTATCTGTTGTCTCCAAAGACACCCCCGGATAAAGCTGAATAGTATTCACCAAAGTTTGCTCCTGAAACTCCGGCAAAAACACCCGTCCAAAGGATGGCAAAATAATTAATGTAGCCACCATACTAGCAGCAGCTAAAGCTAAAATAATCCTTGAATAGCGCATTGACAAATTTATCGAAAAATGATATATGCGCTTGCAAAATCTCGGCAGCCAAGGTTCCGCAGCACTCATGCGTTTGGTAGGCAACAAGATAGCACAAAGGGCCGGAGATATTAACAGCGATTCCAGACTAGAAATCACAACAACTACCAAATAAGTAATCCCCATCGGCGTAAAAATTCGACCTTCTACACCGGGCAAAGTAAAAATTGGAGAAAACACAACAATCCCAATAACAGTCGCTCCAATTAACGAATCGCGCACCTCTTGACTGCCATCAAAAATCACATCCATCACCGGGCGAGGATGAAGAGAAGCCTTATTTTCTCTCAAATTGCGGTAGGTATTTTCGGCATAGACGATCGCATCGTCGATCGCAGTGCCGATCGCCACCGACAAACCCCCCAAAGTCATCGTATTTAATCCCAGCCCCAGCCAATTCATCGCCAGCAGCGCCAACAGCCAAGTCAGAAAGAAATCCAGCAAAACAACCGCGAGAGTGCGCCAATTCATCAAAAACGGGATGAGAATAAGGGTGACAATGATACTGCCTTCAATTAAAGCCGATCGCACATTCTCCACCGAGGAATTGATATACTCTTCCTGGCGGAAAGTCACAGTAACTTTAATATCTTTGGGCAGAGCTTGCTGCACCTCAGCCATTGCTGCCTCAACTGCTTTCGTTACCGTCGGAGTATCAGCAACTGGCTGTCTGTTTACCATCACAATCACAGCTTTTTTGCCGTTAAAACTGCCATCGCCCCGCTTGATTGCAGCACCAATCTTGACCTCAGCCACATCACTAATTCTGACGGGTGTTCCGTGGCGAGAGTCGATCGCCGATTGCTGCAAATCTTCCACAGACTCAATCCGCCCCACCCCCCGGATTAAAGTTTCTCGATCCGGCGTAATTAAATACCCCCCCGGCGCGTTAACATTCGCAGCCGCCGCCGCTTCAGCTACTTGCTGCAACGACACATTAAAAGCTTTTAACTTGGCAGGTTCTACTAATACTTGATACTGCCTTTCTTCGCCGCCGTATGCCACCACTTGAGCAACGCCAGTCACAGCTAGAAGGCGATTTGTGACTTGCCAATCAACCAGACGGCGCACTTCCATCAAAGGAGTAGTTTCCGAGGTAAAAGCATAGGTAATAACAGTGCCGACAGGAGAAGTTGTGGGAGAAATTTGCGGTGTTTCTACCCCAGCCGGGAGTTTGCTTTGAGCTTGCTGCAACCGTTCTGTTATCAACTGGCGCGCTTGATAAATTTCAGTTCCCCAATCAAAGATTACCTTAACCGAAGAAAGGCCCACAGCGGAAGACGATCGCACTGCTGTTACCCCAGGAGTTCCGTTAATCGCACTTTCGATCGGTAGTGTTACCAAAGACTCGATTTCTTCCGGCGCGAGCCCCGGTGCTTCCGTCTGAATTTCCACCTGCGGGGGTGCAAAAGGAGGGAAGACATCAAGGGACATTTGGGGGATGATATACAATGTCCAAAGACTAACAATAATGGTGGCGATAACGACTAGCCAGCGGCGGTTAATTACCCATCTAAGAATAGTGCTGAACATTTTCTAATTTTATAGAGGTGATGACTACCAGCTACCGTTTGGCGATCGACTATTTAACAATAAAATTTAGCAGATATTAAAGGCTCCGGCTGCCGTAGCTTTTCCCGCGATTCCTTGGCTGAACAGTGTTAAATAGCCATTCTATTTAGCTTGACACCCAAAAATGAAATTAGGATGAAATCTTTTAACTTTCAACCCGGATTCATAAGTAATGTAAAATCTATAATCTAAAATCTAAAATCTAAAATGATATAACCTGCGTTGCTTTTTTTGACAAGGCAGCTTACAACAATACTCACATCTTGCACCATTCTCCATTACTTGTTTAGGAACAGGCAAGATGCCTGTTCCACAAGAAAAGTCATTCTTTGTGGAACGGGCCGGAGATCCCGTTCTTGACAAGGGTGCAAGATATCAGAATAGTTATTATGCAAGCACCCAAACACTACTTACAAACTCTAGAAAGCATTGGCGAAATAGACTATAGCAATCCTAAATCATTTGTAAAAATATGTAGGGGTAGTGCTACCCCTACTCCCCGTGCCTACCCCAGCCAAGGCGGGGCAACCGGGCGTGGGTTTTGCCCCTACAAGAATTACACGAATCATTTAGGATTGCTATACAATCCAGTACCGCCAAAGCGCTCGGAACGGGTAATCATGCGCGCTCAGTTCAAAGGGCGTAAAAAACCTCTGCCGTATATTTTCGATGAAGAACGATCGTAGAGCCTTTCTGGGTGCAGGTAAATTAATCAACTATTTTGCAAAATTGGGATGCACCCTTTTGACTTACTTCAAAAAGATGAATTTGCCATTCTTTCCATCTACATCCATCTTGATTTGAGCAATGTAAAACTGGCTCTGTACAACTTCACCTTCAGGGGTAAAGGAAATTTCACCGAGAGGGGTATTGTACTTTCCAGCTAGGATTTGCTGATTCAGCTTTGTGCGTAACTCTGCCAATGACAACACGCTGAGTTTGGTTTTACTATCCAAAGCTTTCAAGGCTTCCACGAATACTTGTACGGCAGTGAAGGCTTGAGCACTAAACTGCGGTGGTTCCTTCTTGTTTTGCTTTACATAAGCATCGCGGAAGGCAGCATTGATTTCGCCGGGGGCTTCGGGACTATAGGCTTGAGCAATGATAATACCCTCGCAGATTGCTTGACACACCGAGAAGATATTAGACGTGTTCAAACCATTGCCGCCAACGATGGTACCTTGATAACCCAGTTCCCGCAGTTGCCGGATCGAGTTACCCCCATCGGCTGCCAATCCTGAAATAACAACTAAGTCGGGTTGGAGAGCGAGTGCATTACCAATTTGAGCTTGGAAGTCCGTGTCAGTAGTTTGGAACTTTTGGACGGTGACGATATCCAGCCCTTGGTTTTTAATCGCTTGCTGGAAAATTTCTGTCTCCGATGTCGTGAAAGCGTCATTTTGAGCATAAAAGACAGCGACTTTTTTAATCTTAGGATTAAGCTTAAGCGCTGCCTTTACTGCATTGGGAGCTACAAGCGAAATAGGTGCAGAGACACGCGCAATATACTCACCAATCTCAGGAATCCCTTTGGCAGTATTCGATGCGCCAATGACTGGCAATTTTGCTCGTTCTGCGATTGGATTGGCACTAAATGCCTGCTGAGAAGACGATGGCCCAACAATGCCAACCACTCGATCTTGATTAATTAGAGTTTGGAAGGCGTTGATGGCTCCTGCTTCATCTCCTCCAGTGTCTTGAAACACCATTTTAATAGGAGTACCATTAACACCTCCCCTGTCGTTGAAATATTTCTCAGCAATTTTGACACCACCCACTGATTCCTGAGCTAAAAGAGCATAGTTGCTGGTTTGCGAGAATGCTGCTCCAATTGGAAGGGCAGTAGCTGAATTGGGTGTAGCTGCTGCTGGTGTATTGCTCGGAGTATTAGTGGTGGTGGTGGTAGGTTGATTGGTTTGACTACAAGCAACAACCAGTATAAAAGTGATGAACGAGGTGAGAATGTGAGTAAAGATACTTTTCTTAAACATCTTAGGACTTCCGCAGTGAGTATGTGCAACTACAATAGTCCTGAACATTTAGTTAGGTAATTGGTAATTGGTAATTCTATCTTACTCCGAACTTTCGCCAACTGGGATAAGGCGAAACTAGCCAGCGGCGGTTAATTACTCATCTAAGAATAGTGCTGAACATTTAATAATTTGGGAATTGGGAATTGGGCATTGGGCATTGGGAATTGGGAATTGGGCATTGGGCATTGGGCATTGGGCATTGGGCATTGGGCATTGATAAAAACAACTATCCGTGTATCCGTTACTTCCGTGTCGTGCTGTTACTTCAAACTCTTGACCGAAAGCATCCAGGATACAAGCCCCCGGATTCATTCCTTCGCAGACTCAGGACCCAGAAATAACAAACCTGTATTCGATGAAACTTGCCGAACGTATTTATCCGTGGGGTCAATGCTTCAATCTAAAATCTAAAATCTAAAATCTAAAATCGATTGACTTCTGTCTCTGCATTTTTAACGTGATGGTTGTCATTGTGTAACAGCAGTTCATTGTCCAACGCCGATGTAGAGGCGGAAAAACCATTATTTGCAGCATTGTTTCCAGGAGCCGCTGCTATTGCTGGCAATTTGCGCCGATTTCCCCACAACACGCCGGCTGTGAAAGTCAGGGATGCGATCGCAACTCCTCCCCCTATTCCCGCCCACCATAAAGACACGGGTAAATTATTAAAATTAACCTCTGTTGCCTTGGGATTTGCGTCTTTCTTTTCCTCGTCTTTTGATGGCTTGCTGCCACCCCGCAAAGATTGTGCGTAAAGTTGAGGTGCTCGCTGCGTTACTATCAAATCTCCCTCGAATAAACCCCTCTTCACTTCAACTAAATCTCCGGCCGTTTGACCGAGTTCAATTTCAACCGCTTGATAAGCATTACCATTTTGGACGTAAACGGTTTTTTTCCCGCTAACATCCACTACCGCCGCACTCGGAATTGCTAAAATATTTGTGGCAGTTTTGTCGGTTAAAATCTCCAACTCCGCAAACAGTCCGGGCTTTAATTCACCGTTAATATTATCTAGTTCTGCTTTCACCGGCACCACCCGCGTTTCTCCTGACACGGATGACCCAATTAAGGCGATTTTTCCCTTGAAAGTGCGATCGGGTAAATTAGCGACTTTTACCCTGACTTCCTGACCCTGTTTTACTTGATTCAGGTCTTTTTCGTAAATATTGGCTGTGGCAAAAACGCGGCTGTCATTTAACAGACTCATCAACGGTTTTTCAGCGTTTACTGACTCTCCTGGGGTGATTTCGCGATCGGCTACCGTCCCCGAAATCGGAGCAACTACGGTAACGAGTCCTCGATCGTTGGCAACAGTTCCTAATTGTTGGAGTCGCGCTTGATAGGCTGCGTCAGCCAAGCGAATCCGCGACTGAGCGACTTCGACGGCAGTTTTGCCGCGTTTGAGTTGGTTCTCGGCTTCTAGGACTTCCCGGCGGCTCTGAGCTCTGGTAAGTTGAGCTTTTGCTTCCGCTACTCTGCCTTGAGATTCCCGCAATTCCCGCATTGGGAGGTCTACTTCGGCTTGTTTAATTTCGGTTTGGGCTTTGATAACTTCTGGACGGCTTTTTGCCTTAGCAACAGCGGCTTTTGCTTCGGCGAAGTGGGCTTGCGATTCCAGCATTGTGCGCCGCGCGATCGCCCCTGATGCCACTAATTCTTTGTCGCGATCGAACTGTTCTTTGGCAACAGTTAATTCTGTTTCTGCCCGTGCTATTTCGGCTTGCGCTATTTCAACTTGACGCTGATAGTTTTCTTTAGCGGCTTGTACAACTGAACGCTTGTTTACTAATTCTTGTTCTTGCTGGTACTGCTTAGTTACCGCTGCCAATTGGGTTTGGGCTTGGGCGATTTCTGCTGCGGATATTTGACTTTGGCGATCGTAATTTTCTCGTGCTAGTTTGAGATCGCCTTCCGCTTGCTGCAAATCTGCCTCAGCTTCGGCACGTTTCGAGAGAGATTCAACCCGCAACTGTCCTAATTCTGAACTCGATAAAACCGCCACCGGTTGACCTTTTGATACTTTGTCCCCAGGCTTAACCAGCAACTCTACTACTTTCCCAGCAACAGGAGCCGTAACTTCAACTTTTTCGTTGGGTAAAGTTTCAATTTGTCCTGTGGTTTTGATGCCGATATCTAGTCGCTGGCGGGAGGCAGGGGAGACTTTAATACCTAATCGTTTTGCTGTTTCGGCATCGACAGAAATAGCAGCAGGAGTTTCAGTTGTTTCGCCGCTTTGGTGAAATTCATCTCCGTGGCCAGCGTGGGCAAAAACAGCGGCAGGAGAACTTAGCAAAATTAGGCTGAACAAACTTCCCGAAAAGCTGCTAATAATTGCCGGATATTGAGCATATTTGTGGAATATCATCGTTGGCAATGTCCTTGAAATCAGGTTGAGTGCCACAGGTTTAGCAGTTGGTATTTTGCCAAGGTAAGTAAGTGATACCCATTAAGTAAAGTTACTTATTAGCATTTTCCAAGAAGCGACTGCTAAGCAATGACCAAGAGCTAGAAATGCTCTACTCAACCTAGTATTTCACGGTCAAATGAAATTAGGATGAAATTTCGCCTCAGCAGCCCAGATACCCACCGGCTGCTAAAATACCCATATAAGTTGCGCCTAGTGACAAGCGATTTGGCTGTAGATTTTTTGCCGGTTTTTTTATCTCTGCTGGCGCTGCAATTTCGTTGGTCAATGCGCTCACTAGCTCATCTACGGCTGCATTTGATTTATAAGTGGTGTTTAATTCCAAGCTATTCAATATCATAAACTACCCTCTCTATCTATCTAGCTTTTTGCTGACCTATCTACTACTTTAGAGGTATGGCTGAGCAATTGTCTACAGTATTCTTACGTAACTTTCTACTACTTTAGAGCTAGGGCGGCTCAATTATCTACAGTCTGTGTAGGTACTCTCAGGAAACTGAGGTGGAGTCAGACCAATGCTGACAGCCACAGTCAAGCTACATTACTTTGTCTACCAAGGTTGTCGCCACTTTTTCATTTGCTCAATTTCTTGCTTTTGTGAACCAAGTATTTTCTTAACTATCGAACTACTGTGATTAAGGTCACTTATTTTCATGATTTTGGTCACGTTTTGTTGAGGTGAGCTAAATTACTTTTTGTACCAAGCTTGCCGCCACTGTTTCATTTGCTCAATTTCTTGCTTTTGCGAAGTCAGAATTTCTTGAGACAATTTCTTCATTTCCGGGCGTTTTGACTTCTTCAAAGCATCTTGGGCCATCACTAAAGCTCCTTCGTGGTGAGGAATCATCGCATTGATAAATCGCAAGTCAAATTGGTCGTCAGCCGCCCCTAAATCCATGCTCATCATCATGTGGTGCATTTGTTCGGGAGTCATGGCCATCATGCGACCCATTGGAGCCTGATAAGCCATCGGGGTACTGCTGGCTTTGGGATACCAAGTTTTTCGCCACTCTTTCATTTGATTGATTTCGCGGTTTTGAGCAGCAATTATATCAGTGGCAAGTTTTTTCATTTCCGGGCGTTTAGATTGTTTAAGCACATCTTGAGCCATTTTTACAGCACCTTGATGGTGTACTGTCATGCCATCAATAAATCGCAAATCGTAGTCGGCATCAGCAGGGCCTAAATCCATTGACATATCGTGATTCATGCCATGATGCTCCATGCCACCCATGCCACCGCCTTGTGCCACGTTTTGCTTGTTGTTTGCTTCGGTTGCAGCCGTAACATTTGGGGCGGGAGTTTCACTGGAAGGGGCATTTGAACAAGCTGCAAGCACTCCGCTGGTTAAAGCGGCTGTGGCGGTCAACATCAGCGCTGCAAAGCCTGTTTTTAATGAAATTGGTTTCATCGATTTTATATCCTTAAAACTGCCATTTATCTTCAGCTTTCCACATATAAATGAAATTAGGATGAAATTTTTGCTGCGAACTTGTAAAGAATTATTGCTCTGCCCTCGATCGCACTCAAAGTTAAGATTTACAGAACTGCTTTGTAAAACTTACCTAAACTTCTCTAAACTCATTTTTAGACACAGTTTGTGCTTACTTCCTACGCTGTTGGGTAGACGGCTAATCCCAAGATAAGTAGGCTATCCCCCTCAAGCCGAGGGTTCCCAATTTAAAATATTTAGACTTGCGTTCCAGTCCCGATCTAAAGATATGCCACAAGCAGGACAGTCAAAAGTCCGAACGCTTAGTGGCATATCTTTTTTTGTGCCACAATTGGAACAAGTTTTGGTACTAGGAAACCACTGGTCTACCAGGACTAAATTAGCTCCATACATTTGGCACTTGTAGTCAAGTTGACGTTGGAATTCGTAGAAGCCGAGATCAGATCTTGCTCCAGCTAACTTATGATTCGCCATCATTCCTTGAACGTTTAAGTTCTCAATCTTAATTAACTTGAATGTTTTAGCTAAGTAAGTTGTCAACTTGTGGAGGAAATCTAAGCGAATGCGAGCTATCCGCGCATGGAGTCGGCTGATTTTACTGTAGGTTTTACGCTGGTTTTGAGAGCCTCGCACCTGCTTTGATGCTTTGCGCTGCAAAGTGGCAAGCTTGGTTTTCGCACTGGCTATCAACGGCTTTGGTGCATCAAAAGTTTGCTGGGTTGACAGCGTGGCAAAAGACTTAATACCGAGATCTATTCCTACAGAACTTTCAGACGGCTGAACAGGTAGACGTTCTGCATCAACGCAAAAGGAGACTTTCCCAGCGATTTCCTTCTTTTGAAATCGTGAAAGTTTGAGAGAGGAAGCTACATTCTAGGGGTTCAAAAAGCCTAAAAGTTCCCAATGTAGGAATCTTAATCGTTCTGCCAGCAGTTAGCAAAACTTTGCCGTGAGACGAATCGACCGTAAAAGATTGACCGTCCCTGCGACTAGCGAATCTTGGATGACCTGCTTTCCCAGAACGGTAGCGACTAAACGCATCTTTGAGATCGATCAAAGCATTTTGGTAGACTCGGCTAGACAATTGGTTCATCCAAGCAAATTCAGGCTTTTTCTTGACATGGTTGGTGAGAACTTTCTTGACTTCGTTGATCACCTTCGAGTCGGTAAATTTTCCCTCGCCATACATTTGAGTCCGCAAGCTCAACCCAAAGTTAAAAACTACGCGCCGGAACCCTGCGTGTTTCGCCATCAAGGTCGCTTCCTTGTTATTTAATTTGAGCGCTCGTTTAATGGCAAACATAAAACTTCCTCAATGGCGATTAACTATGGACAAGTTTAGCAAACTATTTGACACTTAAGTCTTACTCACAACCTAATTATGTAGGGTGCACAGTGCGCGCCTTACCCCTATGGATAGCGTGTCAAACCAGTTTTTTCAGAATTCCTGATTTATTTTGCAATTCCCCTTGACTCTCCTGTGGACTGGAGACTTTACAATAAAGTTAATTCATTGATTGAGCAGAGTAGTTTCTGCTGAGGTTCAAATTATGACTTTACAGCTAAAAGTGCCTAAGATGGCTTGTTCTGCTTGTGCGACTACAATCACAAAAGCAGTCCAAGCCATTGACTCAGCCTCAACGGTTGAGGCGGATCTCAAGACAAAATTGGTCACGATTCAAACCGCTAAGTCAGAAAGTGAAGTTAGGAAAGCGATCGCATCGGCGGGCTATCCAGCTATTTAAACACAGGAGGTAATTGTCTTATTTAGGAGGGCATCTATGGACAATCTCACACTTAAATTGCGGGGCATGAGTTGTGCTTCTTGTGCTTCCTCTATCGAACAAGCAATTCAATCTGTTCCCGGCGTAATTGAGTGTCATGTCAATTTTGGGATGGAACAAGCAACCATCCAATACGACTCCAAGCAAACCAACTTAGAAACAATTCAATCGGCGGTTGATGATGCGGGATACCAAGCTTTGCCGCTTCAAGAAATGGCGGCGCCAGAGGATGATTCCGAACAAGCCGATCGCAAATCGGAATCTCAAACATTGCAGCGGAAACTCTGGACATCAGGTATCATAAGCATCCTGCTAGTTGTGGGATCTATTCCAGCGATGACAGGCTTGCATCTGCCATTTATTCCCGCATGGCTGCACAATTTTTGGCTGCAATTAGTCCTGACATCACCGGTACAATTTTGGTGCGGAAGATCGTTTTATGTGGGAGCTTGGAAATCCCTAAAACGGCGTGTAGCAACAATGGATACCCTGATTGCCTTGGGTACGAGTGCTGCTTACTTTTATTCTGTATTTGTGACATTTTTTCCCGGTTTCTTCACGGCGCAAGGTTTGACTCCTAGCGTTTACTACGAAGTAGCAGCCAGCGTTATCGCCTTAATTTTGTTGGGGAAAACCCTAGAAAATCGGGCGAAGGGAGAGACTTCGGAAGCCATTCGCAAACTCATGGGTTTGCAAGCAAAAACGGCTCGGATAATTCGCAACGGGGAAGAGTTGGAAGTGCCGATCGCCCAAGTGGAAATTGGCGATGTCGTGCAGGTGCGGCCGGGAGAGCAAATCCCCGTAGACGGAGAGGTAATTGAGGGTGCTTCGACGGTAGACGAAGCAATGGTTACGGGAGAAAGTTTGGCTGTCAAAAAGCAGCTTGGCGACGAAGTTATCGGAGCCACAATTAATAAAACTGGCAGTTTCAAGTTTCGGGCAACAAGAGTTGGCAAAGATACATTTTTAGCTCAAATTGTCAAGATGGTGCAGGACGCACAGGGTTCAAAAGCACCAATCCAAAAGTTAGCCGACCAAGTGACTGGTTGGTTTGTTCCTGTAGTAATTGCCGTCGCTTTAGCTACTTTTATTATCTGGTTTAACGCGACTGGAAATATCACTTTAGCAATCGTAACAATGGTGGAGGTGCTGATTATAGCCTGTCCCTGTGCTTTGGGTTTGGCGACTCCGACTGCTGTGATGGTTGGCACGGGGAAAGGTGCAGAAAACGGGATTTTAATTAAAGGAGCCGAGAGTTTAGAATTGGCTCACCAAATCCAAATTATCGTGTTAGATAAAACGGGAACCCTCACAGAAGGCAAGCCGACTGTAACTGATTTTGTGACAATTAAAGGAACGGCGAACAGCAATGAGTTAAAGTTGCTGCAATTGGCTGCGTCTGTAGAGCGAAATTCGGAGCATCCTTTAGGGGAAGCTGTTGTTAGATACGCTCAATCTCAAGAGGTTAATTTGACGGATGTTAAGGATTTTGAGGCGATCGCGGGGAGTGGTGTTCGAGGGGTTGTAGCCGGAAAGTCGATCGCCCTGGGAACGCTGAGGTGGATGCAGGAACTCGGCGGCGATACTGAATATCTGGAACTGCGCGGGAGAGCTTTGGAAGCTGCGAGCAAAACGGTTGTTTGGATGGCTGTAGAGGGCAAAATAGAGGCAATTCTGGGCATTGCGGATGCCCTCAAACCCTCGTCAGCGCAGGCGGTGAAAGCGCTTCAAAAGCTCGGTTTGGAGGTGGCGATGCTGACTGGGGATAATCGCGCGACTGCGGAGTCGATCGCCCAATCCGTGGGCATTACTCGCGTTTTTGCCGAAGTTAGACCCGACCAAAAAGCAGCTCAAATTCAAGCCCTGCAACGGGAAGGAAAAATTGTCGCGATGGTGGGAGACGGGATTAACGACGCACCGGCTTTGGCCGCTTCAGACGTGGGAATTGCGATCGGCACCGGCACAGATGTCGCGATCGCCGCCAGCGACATTACCTTAATTTCAGGAGATTTGCAAGGGATAGTTACAGCAATTAAACTTTCCCGCGCCACCATGCGGAACATCCGCGAAAATCTGTTTTTTGCCTTTATTTACAACATCGCTGGAATCCCGATCGCGGCAGGCATTTTGTACCCAATTTTTGGCTGGCTGCTAAATCCAATTATCGCCGGTGCAGCAATGGCATTCAGTTCAGTCTCTGTAGTTACTAATGCTTTGCGATTGCGAAATTTTCACCCAAAATCTATTGCCTAAATTTAGTCATCAGTCATTAGTCATCAGTCATTAGTCAACAGTCAACAGTCAACAGTCAACAGTCAACAATGACGGACGGTGCAACCGGAATCGATATCAGGCGTGGAATACGCACCCTCCCCCGATTTATCAACAAAAATCTCTTGTATAAACTAGGAGAAATTTAAAAAATGTTGAACCAACGCCAAATCTTAGGAAGCCTCGTAAGTTTAGGAATTATGCTCGGAATTGCATCGGGAGTTCGAGCCAATCAAATATCAACCAATCCTGCAAATTCAACCGCTAAATTTCGGCAGATCGAACAGCCGTTAAGTTTAAAAATAGGCGTAACAGCAGGCGGATTGACATTAATTGGTTTAGAATTATGGTGGTTTTTGTTCAGTAAAAAGCCAGCGAAAACCAAGTAAACTTTGCCGACGCGGTTTTTTCCAGCAAGAAATCGCTAAAATTGAGGAAGCTTAAAAAATTTGGAGTGAGCTAAATGCAACTACTACACACGATGCTCCGAGTCGGCAACCTGGAAGAGTCCCTCAAATTTTACACCGAGGTTCTGGGCATGAGATTGCTGCGGAAAAAGGACTATCCAGACGGTAAATTTACTCTGGCTTTTGTTGGCTACGGCGACGAATCAGACACTACAGTTTTGGAATTAACATACAACTGGGGCGTCACAGAGTACAATTTGGGGGATGCTTACGGTCATATTGCGATCGGCGTTGACGACATTTACGGTACTTGCGAAGAAATTAAAGCTCGCGGTGGTAAAGTTAGCCGGGAACCCGGCCCGATGAAGCACGGTTCAACTGTCATCGCTTTTGTGCAAGACCCAGATGGATATAAAGTTGAATTAATTCAACTGCAAAATCCACGCGACTAGAAAGAAACCGGGTTTCTGCGATAATTTTGGCATCCTCATCGAGACTTGGTGAAGAAACCCGGTTTCTGACTCCCAATGGGAACCAATTCTTAAAGTTTAGGGTTTCTTTTTGGGAGATTGGGGAGGTTGGGGAGATTTTAAGATGTTGTCCTTCCCCATTTTATCAACGATTAAGTCGCTGATAATCTGAGCTCCGTGGGAGGTAAAGTGCAAGCCGTCATTATTTTTTACATAGCCTCGCTTACCAGATTTATTAGCAACTACTGGAACAAATTTTCCTCCTTGTCCAAATGTCTCCCAAGTAGAAATAAATTCTATTTTGGATGAAGATTTGCTGGCAGCTTTATAAATATTGTTCATGATGGGAAAAGCTTTGAGATACGAAGATTTGTTAGGCATCGATTGACCGACCCAATACACTTTTCTCACGGATGACGAATCAAGTAAATTTGCATATTTTTCAACTCTTTCTTGATAAGCTTTTTGCCATTCTTTGGTCATAACAGCCCAGCCTTTTCCTTGAGAATCAATGATATTTTGACGGTCATTGGTTCCAAACATAACTATCACTACATCCGGCTGGTAATTATTAATAATTTGGCGAGTTCTGGCATACCAATCATAATAATCTATCCGATTTAATCCGGTCGAGACCTTGTAGTCTATTTTCGTATCGGCGATATTGTATTTTGTCTTAAGAGTGTACTGGAGTTGAATTCCTAAGTCGAACATTACGGAATCTCCAATAAATAAAAATCTGCGATAAGGTCTGGTCAGTTTAGGTTTGGCTGGGGTTGGTTTTTTAGCTGGGGTTGGTTTTTTAGCATTAGCAGGCTTTGGGGGTTCAACGGCAGCTTTTGTTTCGGTTTTGACAGGAGGAAGTTCTGATTCTTTGGGGAGGCTATCGAAGTTAATATCTTTAATTTTGCTCCAAAAATCTTGTTCTGATTTTCGGAAACCTTCTATTTTTATCTGGCGCGCTGCTTCTTTGATTTCTGGACTGGCGAAAGGAGTTGAAGCAAAGCTTTTTAGAAATAATGATAAGTTTGAAAATATTAAAGTGAGAATGACAGAAGTAACAATCAGCAAAAATTCCCGGTCTTTCATATTTATTAAAAATTAAAGTAAATAAAAGGCGGCATGGTACTCGGCCCCAACATCAAGATAGTATACACGAGCAGTGAAACTAAGACAACCCGAAAGAAAATGTTTTTTAATGACAATACGGTTTGCAATAGTTTCGCGATGCGATCGCCCCACAAGTTGATCGCGCCAATGACTGCAATTACTAAATACAATTGCCAAAAGTTAAATTGAAAAGTGGCGACTGCAGGATGGAAAATTCCTTCAAAAAAACTCATCGCAGTTTCCCAGTTGGGAGTGCCGAAAAATACCCAGCTACAAGTAACAAAAGTAAATGTTAGCAGCCAACTGCAAAATTTAGCAAATCTGGGAAAGGCATAGTCTAATTTAAAGTGGATAGCTTGGGGGATATCTTTACATAAATGGTTGACAATTAATCCTAAACCGTGAATTGCTCCCCAGAAAATAAAGTTTAAACCTGCGCCGTGCCACAATCCGCCGATCGCCATTGTCATCAGTAAATTTAGGTACTTCCTCAACTTGCCGTATTTGTTCCCGCCAAAGGGAAAGTAAACGTAATCCCTCAGCCACTCGGAAAGACTGATGTGCCACCTTTTCCAAAATTCTTGCAGGCTGAGCGATCGGTATGGCATATTAAAGTTGGCAATGGGTTTAAAACCCAGCAAACACGAGATGCCGTTGGCTAAATCCGAGTAGCCGCTGAAATCTACGTAAATTAGACAGGAATAGGAAATTGCCGCGAGGATTAAATCGATGCTGCTGTACTGCTGGGGGACTTTGAATGGCAAGTCAGTGAAGTTAAACAAAAAGCTCGATAAAGTATATTTTTTGAAGAGTCCCGACAAAATCAAAACTATAACTTCTTCAATTTTATAGTCGTATTTTTCCGGTGAATTTAGCTGCCCGTAAAATTCGCGAGCTCGCGAGATTGGCCCGGAGGCAATTTGCGGAAAGTAGGTAATGTAGGCGGCATAGTCTACAAATTTCGGACAAGGGATTTTTTGCTGGTAGCAGTCGATTAAATGAGAAATCATTCTAAAAGTGTAGAACGACACGCCGACGGGGGCGATTATTTGCAAAACGGGAAAGTTGGCGGGAATTTGTAGCTGGTTCAGTACCTCAAATAAAGAAGTTACAAAGAAGTTGCAATATTTAAAGATGCCGAGATAGCCAATGTTGAAAACTAAGCCGGAGATGAAAGCAATTTTTTTATACTTACTGTTGCAGATCACCCGGAGAATGATATAATTGTATACTGTAGAGAAAATGAGGAGCAAGAGAAAGTCAAAGCTCCAAAACGAATAAAATAATAAACTCGAAGCTAACAAGACAATTTTATACAAATCGACTTGGGGTTTCACCGAGACGATCAGGCTAAAAATAATTAGGAAAAATACTAAAAATTGGTAAGTGGGAAATAGCATAAATCTCAGTCGCTAAAAAATCTTGTTTGTGGCAATATTTTTATAAGTACGGCCAGCGAACCTATCCCCAAGGGAATCGCCAGAGTCGGTCTGAACTCATATGTTGCACCATTGTCAGTTAGCCTTTTATGAACAGGCAAGATGCCTGTTCCACAAGAAAATTTATCTTTTGTGGAACGGGCATCTTGCCCGTTCTTGAGAATGGCGCAAGATGTGAGTCTCACCGCAGCAAATTTCGGGGTGGATTGCGGACTGTAAGCTTTTGCAATCTTGTCAATTAGGTCACAACTTGCGCCGTAGTTAACCGCACTCATAAATTCATAATCCTGTTTAAAGATTATGATGGTTGTGAGACGATGTATTAACGGATAACAACAGGAATCCCCTTGATTGCGAGGAACCAACGTGCAGCCAACAGACCCTAGCAAATTTACAGATCAAGCCTGGGAAGCCATTGTCAAATCCCAGGATGTAGCCCGCCGCTTTGCCAATCAGCAGCTAGAGGTTGAACATTTAGCCATCGCCCTTCTCGAACAGCAAGGCCAGGCCAACAGCATTCTCAGCAAAGCTGGAGTCGATGCCCCCCGCTTGGCCCAGCAGTTAGATGCTTTTGCCAAACGACAGCCCAGAGTTGCCAACGCTGACCAACTATACCTCGGTCGCGGCTTAGAAGTGATGTTAGATGTTGCCGAGGCCACCAGGGCGACTTGGCAAGATAATTTTATCGCCGTTGAACATTTATTAATTGGTTTAGTAGAAGACGAACGAGTCGGGCGCAGGTTGCTGACAAAAGGCGACGGCCCGCCGGGTCGCCCCGGTTACGATCGCAAACCCCCAGCCGGTACACTCGATCGACCAAAACTCGAAGAAGCAATCAAATCTTTCCGCGCCACTGCTAAAGCCCAAGAAAAAAATTCCGAAACGGGGAAAGGCAGCCGCAGCAGCGCTAAAGCCCAAGATCAAGATGGCGAAGCTAACTCCGACGCCCTCAGCAAGTACGGTCGCGATTTGACAGAAGCCGCCAAAGCCGGCAAACTCGACCCAGTAATCGGCCGCGACGAGGAAATCCGCCGCGTGGTACAAGTTCTTTCCCGCCGCCAAAAAAACAATCCGGTGTTAATTGGCGATCCCGGAGTCGGAAAAACTGCGATCGCCGAAGGTTTAGCCCAACGAATTGTCAACGGCGACGTACCCGAATCTTTGAAAAATCGCCAGCTATTTAGCCTCGATATGGGCAGTTTAATTGCTGGGGCAAAATTCCGGGGCGAATTTGAAGAACGATTGCGGTCTGTTCTGCGGGAAGTCATCGATTCCGACGGGCAAATTGTCCTATTTATCGACGAATTGCACACGGTTGTCGGGACTGGTGGCGGCGGCAGTTCCGGTTCGGGAATGGATGCGGGAAATTTGTTAAAACCCATGTTGGCGAGAGGCGAATTGCGCTGCATCGGCGCTACAACTCTCGACGAATTCCGCAAGAATATTGAAAAAGATCCTGCCTTGGAACGCCGCTTTCAACAAGTATTTGTTGGCGAACCCAGCGTAGAAGATACTGTTTCGATTTTGCGCGGATTGAAAGACCGTTACGAACGCCACCACGGGGTAAAAATTACGGATTCGGCCCTGGTAGCTGCTGCAACTCTGTCTTTTCGCTATATTTCCGATCGCTTTTTGCCAGACAAGGCGATCGACCTCGTAGATGAAGCGGCCGCCCACTTGAAAATGGAGATTACCTCTAAACCTGTGGAATTGGAAGGCATTGACCGCCGGGTGATGCAGTTGGAAATGGAAAAATTGTCGATCGAAGGCGAAGGAAAAGGAGCTCTAGCCCCTGGGCTCGGCTTCCGCGTCGAACGCATCACATCTGAGATTGACATTTTAAAAGTTAAGCAGGAAAAATTGTCCTCTCAGTGGTTGGGCGAAAAGCAGTTGTTGGATGCAATCAATAAATTGAAAGCAGAAGAAGACCAACTGCGAGTCCAAATCGAACAAGCAGAAAGGGCTTACGATTTGAATAAAGCCGCACAGTTAAAGTACGGCAAGTTGGAAACTGCGGTGCGCGATCGCGAAGCCAAAGAAGCGGAACTTTTGAAACAGCAAGCTCAAGGTTCTTCCCTGCTGCGGGAAAAAGTTACTGAGGGCGATATTGCGGAAATTGTCGCTAAATGGACGGGCATTCCGGTTAACCGGTTGTTAGAATCCGAACGCCAAAAATTGCTGCAATTGGAAAAACACTTGCACCAAAAAGTTATCGGTCAAGAGGAAGCTGTAACAGCCGTGGCGGCGGCAATTCGGCGCGCTAGGGCGGGTATGAAAGACCCCGGCAGGCCGATCGGCTCTTTCTTGTTTATGGGCCCCACAGGCGTCGGAAAAACTGAGTTAGCGCGGGCTTTGGCGGAGTTTTTGTTTGACAGCGATGATGCGATCGTCCGCATCGATATGTCGGAATACATGGAGAAGCACAGCGTTTCCCGGTTGGTAGGAGCTCCTCCCGGATATGTCGGTTACGATGAAGGGGGACAACTTTCCGAAGCAGTGCGGAGACATCCTTATTCGGTAGTGCTGTTTGACGAAGTGGAAAAAGCGCACCCGGACGTATTTAACATTTTGCTGCAAGTGTTGGATGACGGCAGAATTACCGATTCTCAAGGTCGAGTGGTTGACTTTAGAAATACCGTAATTGTGATGACTAGCAATATCGGCAGCGACCACATTTTAGACGTGTTTACTAAGAAGGAAAAAACCGTCAAAAAACCTGCTAGCCGGAAGCAGGAAACGAAAGATTTGTCAAGTCAAAAGACAGATTATAAAGTGGCTGCAGACGGTACTGTTGAGGTGTCGGCCCAGCGAGTCGATGGTGATACTGTAACTAAGAGTGAAAACAAGACTGAGAACAAGAGTGAAAATGACAATTTATTGACTCAAGAACGGGAGACAGACCAAGAGTACGAACAGATGTTAAAACGGGTGATGGCAGCGCTGCGATCGCACTTTCGGCCGGAATTTCTCAATCGGGTGGACGAGATAATTTTGTTCCACACTTTGAGCAAGATCGAACTGCGGCAAATAGTCAGCATTCAAGTGAAGCGGATCGAGCGTTTGTTGGCAGAGCAAAAAATCACTTTGGAACTGTCGGATGCGGCGAAAAACCATATCACAGATGTTGGTTACGACCCGGTTTACGGCGCTCGTCCCTTGAAACGCGCTATCCAGCGGGAGCTGGAAAACCCGCTGGCTAACAAGATTCTGGAAAATGCGTTTGTGGAGGGTGATACAATTGCGATCGACTGTGAAAATAACTCTTTGCAATTTCGCAAAAAAGAGTCTCGTCCGGCGCTAGCAGGTAACAGTTTGTAGTTGCCGAATAGTTGGGAACAGGCAAGATGCCTGTTCCACAAACCATCCATTTTCTTGTGGAACAGGCATCCTGCCTGTTATTGAAAATTAGGAACAGGCAAGATGCCTGTTCCACAAATAATAAGCCTTCTTGTGGAACAGGCATCCTGCCTGTTATTGAAAATTAGGAACAGGCAAGATGCCTGTTCCACAAACCATCAATTCTCTTGTGGAACAGGCATCTTGCCTGTTATTGAAAATTAGGAACAGGCAAGATGCCTGTTATTGAAAATGGTGAAACCTATTACTTGATATCAAGAATTAGACATGGTGCGGCTGCCATAGGCATCCATGCTGTAGGCGGGAACGCGAACGCGGTAATCAATTTCTGTTCCCGTCACTGATTTTGCCAGTTGTTCAAAAGATTCATCGTTCCAATTCCGCTCGTGGATAGGCTTTGACTGTTCGCCCAGGAAATATGCTTGAGTGCCAATTACTGAGGCTGCTACCCAACCGACGATTAAAAGAGCGATTACAATAGTCATTTTTACTTTTTCCTTAACTTTTGTTGCTTTATGTAAACTAATGTAACGAAAATTAGCAATCAACGTCAAGGTAGTGTAATGTCGTGGCAACCGTCCGGCAGGTAGTAAATACCGCACCTAATCCTGAGTCTGTAGGGTGTGCTTAGTGTCAACAAGGGCTCGATCCCCTCTAGCCCCCCTTAATAAGAGCAGGGCGGTTTCATTCTCGGTAGGGGCAATCCCCCTGTGGTTGCCCCCATGTCCCAAACGCCTGTGAAATCGTCTGTGGGTGGGGGCGGGCACGG
>NZ_JAUBOZ010000081.1:0-36138 GCF_036700475.1 Microcoleus sp. T2B6
GTTTTTAGCTGGCATTTTTGTAGAGATTGACTAAACTCCTTTTTTATTATACCCTATTTAAAGGTACAACAGCTTAGGTTCTTTCTTTAAAATAGTTTCCATCTCATTTGAGCATTGGCGGGGGCTGTATTTTTCTAGGATAGGGAAAGCTGGCGATCGATCGTCCGAAGTTGCGGGCGATAATGCTCCGCATCCCTAGCGCGATCGCATTTCACCTGTCGGTGAAAAATGCAACGTTGTCCATCGCACACCGCAGATAGACTTTGCATCACAACCGATCAACTTTCGGGGGTTGGTGTGCATGAGCGTTATTGTGTGGCGATCGTTCCCACCTTTTTTCAGATATCATCATAACCGTAGAACTTATAGGGAGGTTGCAAATCATTAGATCTTCGCAAATAGAAATCACATAGTTCCTGAAAAGAGTGAACAACAATGGCTTCCTCTCCTTCATGAGGCAAAATGAACCAACGATTTAGGTCAGATGGATGGAACAGAATATCGTCACCGTTAGGGCTATCAAAGAATGGGACACACTCAATAGCTTGAGCTTGTGTAAGTACATCGGGATTTTTAGCCCAGAACCAGTCCCCAGACAATCTACCACGAACCTCACTAAGATAGCTATCCAAAATTTCCTGTGGAGGAAGTGTTCTTATGCTCAGGTCGGTTTCGCCCAGTCCTAATGTATTCACGAACGCACGGTAATCTTCCGGAAATAGAAAGCCTAGACAATCCTCAATCGCAGATAAATCTTGAATAGAGATGGGCTGTAGCGGTGGAGTCGCTACAACAAACGAAATGCCTCGAAATTCAACTATATCCATACTTTTTAAACTTGATGGAAACCGCTTAAAGGCAACCTCAAAACTACTGAAATCAACAACCTAAGCAGCACAACTTATAATTGTATCGCATCTGCCGTACAACATATGGTATAACCTGAAAATACCGCGATTTTCCCACCCTTCTTACCTACCGTTGGAATCTCCTTTTCTCAATCGGGTTTCACCTTCTACTTTGATAATTCGTGGCAATTGCAAGCCTGCAACTTCTGCACCTGTTAATAAAGGCACAAATTCTGCTACTTTTTCCGGCCCTGCTTGTTGCAAAGCGATCAAAAGTTTAGCACTTTGTCCGAGCAAGTCTTCAACGGCAATTCCGGCATAACTCGGCTGATAATAACTGAGCCGATTTATTCCTTCTCCCAGTAAGATTACTGCACCGCGCCAGTTTTGATTTCCTAAGTGATAAAGCGCGACGGCAATTTGCAATATTCCCTGATAAAACCTTTTTTCCGGCTCGCCGGCTTCCATCCACAAAGCCTCTAAAGTATCGTGACAAGCGTAAAATTCTTGGCTGTTAAACTGTTCGATACCTTGCCAAAACTCGATCGGCATTTCCTCTGTCATTCGATTGGGGATTGGGGATTTTCGATGGCGGATGTGTGTTTGAGTAGGCGGCGATCGATTTTTGTTAAATAGCTAAGTCTTAAAAATAGGAAAACTAACGACCTCTTTTCAAAACTACTGCCCTTTCACGACCGCCTACTTAACCGATTACATAGTGTCTCTGACAGCTTGAATCTGATCCATTCCTATTTCCTGAGTAGTTCCCGCGAAATCGTTATCTGGCGTCAGAAATAACATACAGTGACACTCTTTGCGCTCGCGCATGGGAATGCAGGGACAGTTCCAGTAGGCGGCTTTTACTTCGGCTTCTTTATCTTCGTAATGGCGACAAGGGCATAGGGGAGCACCTAGTTCATCCTTGTGTTTTGCTAGTCCTTCTATCACCACAGCAGTGACGGAAGGTTCAGAACAAAAGAAAGTTCCCGTGCGCTTGGCGTAGGTTTCGGAGAAATTCTTCATCGCCTCCAAAGTTTTTTCGTTGGAGAGTTTAGATTTTTCTGTTGTGTTCATAGTTTAGGATCGAAGTTGAGGATGCTACGAGCTTTTGACAATTGTAGCGCAGAATGTGATTTTAAACACTTGTATATTTCTGTTTACTTACAAGGAGGAAAACCTTGACAAAGATTGAGTTTTAGGTTGTTGGTTTTTTAGTGGTTTTTGTCTATCCCGGAGGGTGCGGGAAACTGGCGGCAGGCCCGGTTTTTGAAGCAGCCAAAAGATTTGGGCGATCGAGGGCCCTCAACAATCATCCCCCAAAGGGGATAAAAATCGGATAAGATAGCACAGCCCTGTCCCTGTTAGTGGCATCTGATGGCAACTTCCCCGAACCGCACCCACAGCAAAAAATCTCCTCCTTCTGGGCTGATTTGGCCGGCTGACACCGAGTTAGTCGGATTAGTGTTTGAATTGACTCCCCGCGCTCCTAGCTATCTGTACGCGCAGTATGCTATAGGTTTGCACGCTTGGTTTTTAGGTCAAGTACACCAAACTGACCCGGATTTATCGCAACTTTTGCACGATGAACAGTCAGAAAAAGCCTTTACTCTTTCGGGATTGGAAGGTGATTTGCTCCCCGGTGGCAAAGAATTTCAGCTTTTGGGCGATCGCATTTATCGCTGGTACGTAACAGGACTTTCCAAGCCAGTAGTGCAGTGGCTGAGTCAGTGGCTGCAAAATTTGCCCGAAGAGATAGATTTGCGAAATGCTCCCCTGCTAATTCGCTCTTGGGATATTGCTTTTGCTCCCACAACTTACCAGCAATTATTAACAGCCGAACCCCCATTTTCGCCAACCCTCAAACTTAGTTTTGTGACTCCGACAAGCTTTCGTAGCAAAGGCCATCACTTTCCTTTGCCAGTTCCAGAAAATGTTTTTCACAGTTATTTGCGCCGCTGGAATAACTTTTCGGGGGTAAATTTTGACCAAGCAGAATTTTTGAATTGGATTGATGAAAATGCAATTATTAGCCGCCACAAATTGGAGTCGCAAAAGGTAGCCGCAGGCAAAAAAGGCATGGTAACGGGATTCACTGGGGCTGTGGAATTTGGGCTAGGGCGATCGGCTCACAATCGCCCTGATTTTGTACAATTATTTTATGCTTTGGGGCGGTTAGCGCCTTATTGCGGCACTGGCCACAAAACAACTTTTGGATTGGGGCAAACGCGGGCACAATGGTTGACAGAAGCGCTACCCGAAGTGTCTATACAAAGCGTATTGGCGGCGCGAATAGATGAATTGACACAGAAGTTTATGGCGCACAGAAAGCGCAAAGGTGGAAGTCGCGCTGCTGAGATTGCTGAAACTTGGGCGACGATTTTGGCGCGCCGGGAATTGGGGGAATCTTTGTTTGATATTGCTGCTGATTTGGAAATGCCTTATGAAACTGTGAAAACTTACGTGAAGTTGGCAAGAAGGGCTTTGAAAGTGGAGGATTAGCGGGAATTTGTTGACTGTTGACTGTTGACTGTTGACTGCTGACTGTTGACTGCTGACTAATGACTTTTAGTGAATAGATATATGTCGTCTCGCTGATATTTTAGTTGAAATTGAGGGGTGTTTTTTAGTTGAGTTACTAAGTTTTTAACAAATTCTCGATCGCTCATCCAGCCAGGATATCTGAGGTTAAGCAATACATAATCAAATTCTGCGAGATTTGCAGGCGGCGTGTTAGCCTGAGTTAATTTTACTACAGGGCGGTGCGCTAAGTGCGGAGCAATCTGAGCAGTTGTTAAAACACTGCCTTTTGTTTCAACAAGAGAAATTGCTTCTCTGGTAGCGGGCAAAGTGTCGAACCCATTTAAATAAATAGTCCAAAAATAGCCGTATTTCGCTAAAGCTAAGAAAGCAATCAACGACCAAATTACAATGACTCTAGCCAAGGGACAATTAGGAAGTGGCAATCTATCAAATATTGTCTTTCCCTTTTGCTGATTGCTAGCTGCCAAACTGGAAATTACGGCAACCAACAAAAACGGCAATATCGGCACAGAATATTGATGAATTAAATCCCGCTGAGCGGGGATATCGGAAAGAATATTCATCGCCAACATCGGCACAGCACTAATTAAAGATGACAGATGACGCGGAGACAGCCACCAAATTATAGGTAATACCAATAACGCTAAATATTCAAAAGTATCTAAAGAAAACAAACGCCCTAAAACTAGATTTGGTTTCACTATTAAATTAATAGCAATTTCAAAAACAGAGTTTCCCAAATATTTATATCGCCCGATTCCCGCGTGTTCTCTTCCCTGATTAAAATACGGTATAACTGCCTGAGTAGCTACCAGGAACCAACCCGCGCCTAAAAATAGAGCTATGAGCCCACAATTACGTTTTTTGTCAAAACACAACAGCCACAAACCCATCGCAGCCACAGTTAAAGATAGCACGGCTTTGCAGATCAAAACTAATACAATAGCAGCACAAAACCACAAGGTTTTATTCAGCCTCGCGGCTAAGATTGCTGCTAGCATTGCTGGTAAAGCAATTACTTCTGGGTGGAAGTCGAAGAGATTGACATTAAATACTGCGGGATAAAGCAGATATACGGCTGAAATTGCAATTGCTTTCTCTTCGTTTAATCCCGCTTGACGTGCCAAACTCCAACTCGGCCAAATGCCTAAAGCTAGAAAAACAGCTTGCACTAAAAAAAGCCAGTGAACATCGGGATATATTTTGTAAAGTAAAGCTAGTGGATAGAAAATAAAAGCGGCGTGATCGCCCAAAATATTTATTGCCATTAAAGAGGAAAATGGCGTTTGATTTTGGGATATCAAATAAATTGCTTGGTCAAAAATTGCTAAGTCGAATGCAGTTGACTGAAACAAAGCGTGCCGCGCGCTGCTGGCGGTAAATAAGACTATCGTTGTCACGACAATCATTAAAAATACTGGATGAGTTTTTAGGAATTTTAAAGTTAGCATTTTATTGGTTTAATCAGCGATTCGTTTAAATAGCAGAACTTCGTTTTTTTGATAAGTTAATTGAAACTTGGGAGAGTTTTTAAGTTGAGTTGCTAAGGTATCACCAAGTTTTTCAGTATCAGGCCAGGGATGGCGCAGGTTTAATAATATGTATTGAAATTCAGCTAAATTTGTTTGAGGCGAAATTTGTGACAGCAATTTTACTATTGGGCGGTGGGCAAAGTGAGGGGCAAGTCTATTATCTGTTAAAATACTGCTTTGGGGTTGAACTTGTGCGACTGCTTCGCGTGTAGCTTGCCAGGTATCTAGTCTATTTAGGTACAGATAAAAATCTTTATATTCGCCCAGAAGTAGGAAAATTATTAACGACCAAATTATCATGATTCTCGGCAATTGAATTCCCCGCCAAAGTTGAGAAATTCGGAAGTTTTTCAATTGTGGCAGATTGACCCATGTTAAAAAATGTTGCTTATTTGCTTTATCCTCTTCCTTGTTGCCTTTTCTTTCTTCCCTCTTTCTTGTTTCTTCCTTCGCTATCACTGCTAAAAATAAAAAGGGAATTACAGGCACTGAATACTGATAGGCTAAGCTGCGTTGAAATGGCAAGTCAGAGAGGATATTGATCAGCAGGGTAGGGAGGGCAGGAATTAGCGCTGTTAAATATTGTAGGCGTAGTTTGCCAGAAAATGGCAAGAGCAGCCAAATCACAGGTAATGTGAGGAGAAATAAATATTTGAATGTATCGAATGAAAGTATTTTTCCTAATACTAACTGTGGCTTTAATATGAGATTGATGATGATTTCGAGTACGGATTTGCCTAAATAGCTGTAGCGCCCGACTCCAGCGACTTCGCTGCCGCTAAAGAAGGGAATTATTTTCTGGGAAGCTATCAAAAACCAAGCTGCACCGAGCAAAAGTGCGATCGCCCCGTACCGTTGCTTTTTTTCGCAAAAAAACAGCCAGAAACCCATAGCGACAACGGTTAGGGACAAAACCGCCTTGCAACTGAGAACTAACACTATAGCGGTACAAAACCACACAATTTTATTTAAACGCGCCGCCAAAATTGCTGCCAAGAGTGCGGGTAAAGCGATTACTTCCGGGTGAAAATCAAATAAATTGATGTTAAATACCACCGGATAGAGCAAATAAATCAATGCGATCGCAGCCGATTGTTCTTGATTTAAACCTGCCAAACGCGCTAAACTCCACGTAGGCCAAGCCCCCAGGGATAAAGCAACTGCTTGTACCAACAGCAGCCAATGCACATCCGGGGAAATTTTGTACAGCCAAGCTAGCGGATAATAGATTACCGCTGCGTGATCGCCCAAAATATGAATCCCCATTAAAGAAGAAAAAGGCGTTTGGTTTTGGCTGATTAAGTAAATTGCTTGGTCAAAAATTCCCAAATCGAAAGCAGTTGATTGGAATAAAGCGTGCCGTAAACTGCTACACAAAAAGAAAATTGCCGCAGCAGTAGCGATCACCCAAACCAAACTCGACGGTAGCTGCGATCGACCTTCCTCTCTATTTTCGGCGATCGAGACACTGATGTCCTCACGGTCATCAGCAAAATTTTCCCTATTCTGCATGAAATCTGGCACTAGGTGGTCAATCGATTTTAGATTTTAGATTTTAGATTTTAGAATTGAAGCATTGACCCACGGATGAATCCGGGGGCTTGTATCCTGGATGCTTTCGGTCACTCAAAATATGATTCCATCGAATGTGCTTTCCACGCAATAGTTAACCACTAATTTTTATCCCCGCAATCGTAATATTAGAATAATCCACAAAACATTAAAAAATTGTGAAAGCAATAACTCTTCTCGGCTCCACAGGCTCCATCGGCACTCAAACTCTGGATATTGTAGCTCAATACCCCGATCAATTTCGGATTGTCGGGTTAACCGCCGGACGAAATGTAACGTTGCTGGCCCAGCAAATTCGCCAGTTTAGACCGGAGATTGTCGCGGTTTGCGACGAAGATAAATTACTGGAATTGAAGGAGGCGATCGCAGACATCGACCCTCAACCTATTTTACTTGCGGGCGAGTCAGGCGTTGTCGAAGTTGCCCAATACGGCGACGCTCAAGCCGTCGTCACGGGCATAGTTGGCTGTGCCGGTTTGCTGCCAACAATTGCGGCTATCAAAGCAGGCAAAGATATTGCCTTAGCCAATAAAGAAACATTAATCGCAGGGGGCCCCGTTGTCAACCCCTTAATCGAAAAATACGGCGTTAAAATATTGCCGGCTGACTCGGAACATTCGGCAATTTTTCAGTGCCTCCAAGGTGTTATGGTTGGCGGGTTGCGGCGAATTATTCTCACCGCTTCGGGGGGTTCTTTTCGAGATTTGCCGATCGACAAATTAGCAGGAGTAACAGTAGCCGATGCTTTGAAACATCCGAATTGGTCGATGGGGCAGAAAATCACGATCGATTCTGCTACTTTGATGAATAAAGGATTAGAAGTAATTGAGGCTCATTACTTGTTCGGGATGGATTATGACGACATTGATATTGTCATCCATCCTCAGAGCATAATTCACTCGTTAATTGAGCTGCAAGATACCTCGGTTTTGGCGCAATTGGGATGGCCGGATATGCGATTGCCACTGCTTTATGCTTTGTCTTGGCCGGAGCGAATTCATACAGATTGGGAACGGCTGGATTTGGTAAAAGCTGGGGATTTAACTTTCCGAGAACCCGACCACGAAAAGTATCCTTGTATGCAGTTGGCTTATGCGGCGGGACGTGCGGGCGGTTCGATGCCTGCGGTGCTGAATGCGGCAAACGAACAGGCGGTAGCGCTATTTTTGGAGGAGAAGATTCAGTTTTTGGATATTCCGAAGTTGATTGAGAAGGTGTGCGACAAACATCAAGCCGATAACTGTGAAAGTCCTGGTTTAGACGATATTTTGGCTGCGGATAGGTGGGCGCGGCAGGAAGTTTTGGCAGATAGTATGGAATTGGGCGATCGTATTCTTTCGGTTCGCTAATTGTATCAGCAGACTTGCAGTTACCCACCAGCCCTAGGAGTGAATTAATTCCCCGTCTCATAGAAGACAGTCGGTTGAAACCGACTGCCCAACCTTGATAAATATCCAGTCCTCTTTCAGAGGACTGTAGCTATGAGACAGGGGTTTTTAACCCCTGGCGGACTATGCCAAAAAGTGCAAAATATCGGCAAAACTCTATTAAAGTTTTGGGCAATCGATTCTTCAATCCCTTGATAAAATAGAGCTATGAGTCCCATTCCTACAAGCAACCGATGCAAACTGAAACCAAATCAACATTATTTGAACTGAATCAACTAATTGTCCCCCCCGGCAATAAAGTGCAGTTACAAAACGTTAGCTGGGAAATGTACGAAGCTATCCTAGACGAGTTAGGAGAAGGTTACGCAATTCGACTTACTTATTACAAAGAAACACTGGAAATTAGGATGCCACTACCAAAACATGAAAAAGCTAAATCACTAATTGGTGACTTTGTTAAGTTACTTCTGGAAGAACTTAATGTTGATTGTGAAGTTTTAGGTTCCACTACCTTCAAAAGCAAAGATATGCAGAGCGGCGTAGAACCTGATGATTGTTTCTATATTCAGAACCAAGCTGCTGTCAGAGGCAAGGATCGAATAGATTTAACAGTAGACCCGCCTCCCGATTTAGCGATCGAGATTGACAACTCCTCACAAACCGCTTTAAATAGCTATCAAGCTTTGAAAGTGCCGGAACTTTGGAGATATGATGGGCGAACCCTGAAAATTTATCTGCTTCAAGAGGGCAAATATACTGAGTCCGATACTAGCCAAAATTTCCCTGACTTTCCCATTATTGATGTAATTCCCGAATATGTCGATCGCGCCAACACCGAAGGCAGAAGCCCGACAATGAGAGCATTTCGAGCTTGGGCTAAAGAACAACTACAAATCAAAGACTCCGTTGAGAGCGGGTTTTACTAACTCCCAACTTTCGGCGCAAAATCAGCCGCACTCATCTTTTCGTACATTTCAAAAGGTTGGTGAATCCAAGGATTGTCAGCCAAATAATCTACATAATAATCCGGCTTGGCAACAGAACAAGCCTTGTACCAGAGTACAGCAGTCCGAATTTCCTGAATATCCTCGCCGTAGCGACTCTTCAGCCAAGCGATACCTTGCTCTAAACTAATTCCCGAATCCACCAAATCGTCAACCAGGAGAATGCGGCTGCCCAAATTATCGCCCACCATTGTCAAATCGCGGGCAAACTCGATCGCACCCCGGAGATTTCCCTCAGCCCCACCATAGGACGAGGCCGCTAAAATTGCCAGAGGTTTGTCGAAAATCCGCGACAGAGTATCTCCAACCCGCAGCCCTCCCCTCGCCAGACAGACAATTCGATCGAATTTCCACTGAGATTCCTCAATTTTTACAGCCAAATCCTCAATTTTCCGATGGTACTCAGGCCAAGAAACGTAAAGGTCGCTCATCAAAAAAATGGGTCTGAAACCCCGTCCTTTTAGGACGGCTTTACATGAATTTTTGTTAAAATATACCATTTCACACAAGACGTGCTAGTATGTAAGATGGTGTACTTAAGGTCAGCATGACACTAAAAGCCTTCAGCTATCGATTCTACCCAACGCCGGAACAAGAAAGTTTGTTGCGACGTACTTTGGGTTGTGTTCGTTTGGTCTACAACCGTGCTTTAGCCACAAGAACGGAAGCTTGGTACGCAGAACACAAACGGGTAGGCTATGCTGAGACTTCTTCAATGTTAACCGAATGGAAGAAAACTGAAGAACTAGATTTTCTGAACAAAGTGAGCTGCGTGCCACTGCAGCAATGCTTGAGACATTTACAAACGGCTTATACCAACTTTTTTGATGGGCGGGCACAATATCCTCACTTCAAAAAGAAACGCAACGGTGGTAGTGCAGAATTTACCAAGTCAGCATTTAAGTTCAAAGATGGACAAGTCTACCTAGCAAAAAGCACAGAAGCGTTACCCATTCGCTGGAGCCGGACACTACCTGATGGTTGCCGACCATCAACAATTACAGTAAAGCTTGCACCATCAGGTAGGTGGTCAGTTTCTCTGCTGGTAGAGGTTGAAATTGAAGCATTACCCAAAACAGATAATCAAGTCGGTATCGACCTGGGAGTTACAAGCTTGCTCACTCTAAGCACTGGCGAAAAGATTGCCAATCCCAAAGGATTCAAGGCAAAGTATCGCAATCTTAGAAAAGCGCAAAAATCTTTAAGTCGCAAACAAAAAGGGTCAAACAACCGTCACAAAGCACGACTCAAAGTAGCGAAAGTGCATCAAGAAATTAGTGATGCAAGGAAAGATAATCTTCATAAGCTAACAACACGGTTGGTGCGTGAAAACCAAACCATCGCCGTCGAAAACTTAGCTGTGAAGAACATGATTAAAAATCCCAAACTTGCCATTGCAATAAGTGATGCAAGTTGGGGGGAATTAGTGAGACAACTAGATTACAAGTGCGATTGGTACGGTCGTACTTTAATTAAGATTGACCGATGGTTTCCGAGTTCAAAACGGTGTGGTAATTGCGGACACATCGTTAACAAGATGCAGTTGAATATCCGGGAATGGGATTGTCCTAATTGCCACACTCACCATGACCGAGATATTAATGCGGCAAAAAATATTTTGGCGGCAGGGCTTGCCGTGTCAGTCTGTGGAGCGACTGTAAGACCTGAACAGAGTAAATCTGTTAAGGCTGGTGCGAAACCCCGTAAGGGACAGAAGCAGAAACCTGAATCGTGAGGTTTGGGAATCCCCGTGCGTTTACGCCTGGGTGGATGTCAATCCTAATATTATTGAAATATCAAAGGTATTATTAATTATTTTGGGGAAAATGACATGGATGCAGATGAACTTCTCAGACGGTATGCAGCCGGAGAACGGGTTTTTCACAAAGTAGACCTGAGCGGTGCCCATATGTCAAGGACAAATTTGCGCGATATTGACCTGAGTCACGCTAATTTAAAAGGTGCAAATTCGATCGGTCTCACCCTCTACAGAGCTAATCTGTATCAAGCAGATATCAGTCAAGCCAACCTCTCCCAAGCCAACCTCATGTCCGCTAATTTTGGCGAATGCGAGGCGGTGGGAGCGAACTTGAGCGGAGCCATCTTGCGGAGTGTCGTCTTCAGCGGGGCCGATTTAACGGGGGCGAGTCTCAGGGGTGCAGACATGAGAGATGCTAACCTTCAGGGGGCAATTTTGATTCAAGTTTATGCAGTTAACGCTAACTTGCAAGGTGCAAACTTGACAGAAGTCAAGCTTTGCGGAATCAACCTGAGCAAAGCAAATTTAACCGATGCGAACTTAACACAAGCTGACCTCAGCCGTGCTAACCTAACTCAAGCAAATCTGAGTTGGGCAAATTTGACGGAAGCAAATCTGGAAAAAGCTGATTTGAAGGGAGCCGATTTGAGCGGAGCTAACTTGAGCTGTGCCAATCTCCATCAAGCAGATTTGAGCGGAGTTTCCCTTAAGGGAGCCAATCTCCGGGGAGCAAACTTGCATCAAGCTTCTTTGCGCGGGACAAATTTGAATGAAGCGAATCTGAGAGAGGCCATGATGCCTGACGGCACAATCTCTGACTAAATAAGCTGACAAAATAGAAGTTAAAACAGCAGGGTGCTTGTGGCGCACCCTACATTTAGGCTAATGCCTGATTTTTTTAAGGGGATTTAATTCTGCCTTCAAGTGACAGTGCATTTAAAGAGTAGTGGCAAAAAATTTAGAACCGAGTTTAATCTACAACTTTCAGCCAGCCCCGGCGAACGGCGTGGAGCAAGCGGTTGATGGCTGTTTGATCTTCTTCGGTAAGAGAGTCATTTAACAGGGCTGTCTTGAGCTGTTGTCGGTGAGTGGGAGTCAGCAGACCGGAGTGATATACCTGAAAGACTAGCTCTGCAATAGTAAATTGAGGTAAAAGCGTTTGGGTGGTCATCATGTGTTTTTTTTGAACTCGCTCTTGACAGTATTGACTGATTTTTCCAATTTTTATGTGATTCAACTACGGGAGTAAATGTGATCCATTGGCTCTTGATGAGTGATTTGTGTCAGCCGGACTTGGGGAGCGGATGTTTCCAGGATAGCCCCGCAACTGGAAACACCAACCCCGTCCCGATTTCTCGCTTTTGGCAACCCCCACATCTCTACTTTTGGTTAAGAAACGGTGACAAATTTCTGAATATTTATCTATTAATAGATTACTAATGACTGCTAGCTAAATCGCTTGGCTTAATTCTACGTAAAACTTTTACGGTGTTTATAAACCCGCTTTTACCTACATTTACCTAGTTTCTTGGTGTGGTCTTGGTTCCGTGGATATACTTAATAACTCGCCCCAAAGCCGATACAAGTTTCCGACAGGATCGGCCATCTGCCCCAAATTTTAAGCTCTAGTTCATGCTCCCACATTCATCTGTGAAGTCAATCTAAAATCTAAAATCTAAAATCTAAAATCTAAAATCGCCTGACTGCTTCAAATCAAAAATCCCGGCTTCTTCAAGAAACCGGGGCGAGGTTTTCGATCGCAGTACAATTTTTTTTGGAGAGGGTTAATGGAGCGACCTACTCACTTCAATCTTATTGTTGGCAAAGCTTGACAGGAGAGAAAGTAGAAATACTCATCTCAACTTCTTGTGTGAGGGGACTAATCGGAAATCCTGACCCATCCGCGGCGGATGGCGTGCAGCAGGCGGTTGACTGCATCTCGGGCGTCTTCGCTGAGAGCGCTTTGGCAGAGTTCGCGCAATCCGTGGCTGTCAGTGCGAGTCAGATTGCCTGAATGAGTGACTTGATAGAACAGTTCAGCGATCGCGCGATCAGATTTTAAAGTCAGAGCTTGCATGAAATCTCGTTGAACTCGACTATTATAATATCGAGCATTTGAGAAAAGAGTAGGGTGATTGCAGTCGGGTAAGCTGTGTGATCGTTCTTGGCTCGATTTGTGACCGAAGTCGGCCAGTATACGTGAGTTAAATCACAGAAAACCCAAGACCTCGATCGCATAAGCTATAATTGGGGTGGTAGCCTCAAGGTTTGACAAAACCTCGAAAAGCCCTGAAGGCAAGGCGTTGAGTTCCCAAGACCGCCGCGCAGCGGGAGTAAGTCCGCTCAACATCGCAGGCTATGGACTCGGATAGCTGTGAAACTTTGGGTTTTAGACACTTGCAGCTTGCAGCTCAGGCCATAAAGTTGCGATCGGCGAGCCACACCCTGAGATACAATATTTATAAATACTCCTATCCCATCTATAGGCAGGCAGGTAAAAAAATGATAATGATGAGCTACTTTTCGATTGCCTTAATCGTTTTTCTTGTTTGGTTCAAAAGTTTTTGGAATGATACTGCCACATCTAAAACAGACGTGATATCTTGGATAGCCTTAATAATCGGTCCTCTGTTTTGGCCTGTTGTTCTGCCCCTATCCCTTTTGCAAATTACCAGCACAAAGTCTGTGGTACAAACAGCTCAATGCGATCGATAATTATAATAAATTGTGGAAGTAACTGGCTTCAACATAGTTGGTGATCTCCTCATAAATTATTCGGCGTGCATCGCTCATAGCAGCGAGTAATTTATATTGTTTAATTGTAAAAAAATGCAGCTAGAAGGTAGAATCCAATAAAAATGCTGAATCCTAAAACAGTATTTTTTGACCGCTATCAAATTCTGCCTTCTGCTTTTTGACAATCAAGCATCCAGGATACAAGCCTCCGGATTCATCGGTGGAGAAAGAAAAAACCTGTATCCGATAAAGGAGCCCCCGAATTTATCTCGCGCAAGTCAATGCTTCCAATCTAAAATCTAAAATCTAAAATCTAAAATCTAAAATCGATTGACCCCGCCCAAAAACCAGGGCTGTTTCATTCTCTTGTAGGGGCAGCCCCCCGTGGCTGCCCCAATCTCTGAAACACGAGCAAATCGTCGATGGGGAGGGTAGGCACGGGGGCACTGATGGGGAGGGTAGGCACGGGGGCACTGATGGGGAGGGTAGGCACGGGGGCACTACCCCTACAAAATTCATGTTTTTGGTGAGAATGAAACCGCCCTGCGCCCAAAAACGGATACAAGTTTCCCACAGGAGTCGGCAGCAGCCCAAAATTTTAGGCTCTTGTTGAATATCTCAGATTCATCTGTGGAATAAATCTCAAATCTCCAATCGTTCAACTAAGCGAGATTGACTCAGCCCTCGCTGAACGTCTCACGCCGAAGTCTCCAATCGACTGATGCCTAATTTTCTTCTGTCAATTTTCTTCTGTCAAACCGTGATTTAATGGTGTGGCTCAGTTAAAATTGTTCAGGCAAAATTGTCGGACTCAAATTATCGGACAGCGACCACAACATTTTTTTACCCAAAAATTATTTACCACCTCAACCAAGCTCAAAATTCATATGTAATGTAACATGGCTTGTTGCTTGTAAAAATATAACTTCAGACATATTTTCGCCTGCCGGTGACAAACTTAAGAATTTTCATTACCTCCGGCCACTGCGTACCATTAATCGAAGGTGGGAAAATCCTGGCGAGGCGTGGAAAAACAGCTAGGATCTTTGCCATTTAACCTTTTCCAGCTCCCTTTATTCAAATCGTAGCAGCTCTAAACAGGAAATTGTAGAGTTCGATTGCGCCCCAAATGCCTAACTCTTACCGCAGTTAGATAGACAATTAAAGGCAGAGACTGCAATATGAAATAGGCAACAAAAACTGTTTCAAATCTCAAGTACGACTTATTTTGGGCGATCGGGTCTCAGGAGTGTATAACGGCATCCAGCTAATTTTTTAGAGGTGCGAGATGTTTGGGAACTTCTAAAAAAAAGCGCCGTCACGGTATCCAAATTCGTTATTTCATAAAAAGTAGGAGTCCAAATGAACGAAGTATCTGAGAAACCAATTTATAGAGTTCTTAATCTATTGTCGCTGCTAGCGCTGGCATACTATGCAGCTACTTCCATCAATTATATTTTCGAGAGTGACGCTCAAATCTACAGGTACGATAGCCAGAGCAATTCCAACGCGTCACCAGCCCAACTAGCAGCACACCGCTAGGAATAAATAGTAGAGATTTTCTCTCAATTAATGCCGAATTAAATTTCGGAAAATTTGCTAATCGTTAACGATCAGCTCGAAGTTAACAACAATTAGTAAAAAACTATGGGCTAAAAAGTAAATAGTTTCACTCAGAGGTATTAGCGCTCGAATGGGGAGCACATCAATGAAAGCAGCCAACCTAGAAATTGGAGTTGGGAGGCAGGAGGCAGGAGGAAATAGGAAGAAAGAAGGAGCCAGAAGAAGTGTTTTTACAAATATTGAGATGATCCCATCGGATGTACTACAAAAATTAACTGTTTAATGGGTTCTCAAAAGAGACCAGAGTGATGAAAGGATGGGTAAGCATTTTCATCAGTAAAAGCATTAATAGCTTTATTAATCCCTTCATCAAGAACATTTGAAGGTGGATATGCTTGAGAAGGGAAAATCGCTTTGATTTTTGCCCAAGACAACTCTATCGGAGATAAATCCGGCGAGTATCGAGGTAAAAATTTTACCTTTGCTCCGATAGATACCATCAAAAAATTGACGGCTTCAGCATTATAAATAGGTAAATTATCCATACCTACAATTGCGCCAACCCATAACTGGAGCAGGAGTCGCCAGCAGCCCAAAATTTTAGATGCTAGTTCCAGTTCCCAGATTCATCTGTGGACTAAATCTAAAATCTAAAATCTAAAATCTAAAATCTAAAATATAGTGACAGTACCGTCACAAATCTACCGGCCAACCGTTCATCCCAACTTCACCAAAAGAAGATCGCTGCATTGTCGGATTTGGCGGATGGATGCGGCTCATGGTTGAAATGACGGAGAGGGGTTGAAAAACTGGGTTTTTTAGCCAAAACCCTACATTGATCGTGAGGGATTTGGCGGGAAACATCAAGGTGATGAGGCTCAAAAGTCCGTCAGGGACTGTGTTGGGATGCACTTGTGATTGAATGCGGCCTCCAGCGTGCGAGGACTTGCTTTCAAAGCCAGCTAAAAAATTTTGATTTCTGGGGAACTATTGGCGAAAATCAAAAGTCAAGTCAACAACAGTGTACTTAAAAGAAGTCGCAGCTCAGTTCCAGCCCCATTGCGGGCGATCGAACTCTCCGGCGATGACAGTGCCCGCGGGCCCGGTGCAAGTTCTCAATCTTGAGAGCAGACTCCCATTAAAAATGGTCTCTGTGTATCTTCCGGCTATTGTTTTAATAATGACTAGCCACACCGACGGTCATTATGGTAAACTCGCAAACGTTTAAGTGGAATATTTTCGTGTTAGAAGAGGCAGTGGTGGAGTCGAGAGTCAAAAGCAGGAAACAACCGATATTTGCTGCTCAACGAATACAGGATTCAACTCGCGCTCCGAGGCTCGCTGCTGACAATTTAAATTACATGACAGCTTATAGCAGCCGGGTCAATTAGGGTCTCAACCGATGTCCGGTTTCATTTATTGAATCCCTTTGGAGGGAAAAGTGTATTGTAGAAAAATGATTGATCTTTTAGGAGGAGTGTAAATGACACAGGTAACAAATCCAACAACACAACCAGCAAGTTCACTGCCAGGTGGTGTGGCTGGCGGTGGCTTTACCGTTATCGGCACCCAAGGCGACAACAGGTTGAACAATGGCCTCGCCGGCAACGATATCATCCAGACTTTTGCGGGCGCTGATGTCATCGCTGCTAGCACTGGCAACGACCTCGTTTTTTCCGGTGGCGGGAATGACAGTGTAGGCGGCGGCGACGGGAACGATAGCATCGTTTCTGGTTCGGGCAACGATGTGGTCGCTGGCGTTAGTGGCGATGACTTCATCTTTGCTGGTAAAGGGGATGACCTCGTAGACGGCGGTGATGGAAATGACACTATCTCTGGTGACAGAGGTAACGACACCGTACTCGGCGGAGGTGGCAGCGACTACGTACTCGGCGGCCAAGGCAGGGATGTTGTTGGTGGCGGCGATGGTAACGACACTCTCTACGGCGGTAAAGACAACGATACTGTCGATGGTGGCGCTGGGAATGACTTTATCTCTGGTGACAGAGGAGATGATGTGCTTACGGGCGGTTCTGGCAGCGATACGTTCTTCTTCGCGAGTGCTGGTGGCGAATTCGGCCGAGACACGATCACTGACTTTACTCCAGGCGAAGATAAGATCCGCTTGAAGCAGGGCGGTGTGTTCGCTGGTTTGGGCAGCACGTTCGAGGCAAGCGAGTTTGTCGTCGTTTCTGGTTTCAACGAAGCTACTCCAGGAGCAGCCACGACGAACAAGTTGGTCTACGACCCAACAAGCGGTAAGTTGTTCTTCAACGGCAGCAACGGAGTGCTAACTGTTGCTCAGTTGCAGCCTAACCTGACAATTACCTCGAACAGCTTCGAGTTGTTCTAAAACAATTGGCTGTTGTGGGGCGGCATCGGATAAGATTCGGGGCTGTTCTCACAAAGCCGGTAGTTTTAAAGGATTTCAACCTCACTCTGCCACAAGCGGGGTGAGGTTGAAATATTCAATGCAGGAACTACAGCAGGGGTAGTTAAAAAAAATCATCGACAGTTATTGATAAAATTAATCGATCGCCCGATGGGGAAAAATATAAATCAATACGCTTGGGTTAAGGTCGATCCCCCCGGCGCCAAGGGCGGGCACGGGGGCACCGCCCCTACAAGGGGGAGGCACGGGGGCATCGCCCCGGCGCCAAGGGCGGGCACGGGGGCACCGCCCCTACAAGGGTGGGACAAGAACTTACTCTTGCGTCGCCCAACAACCAGGGATGCTGCAAGGGATATCGCCCGGAATAAATATTTTTAACGCAAGCGTATTGAAATATAAATACAAAGTTTTTAAATTAGAATTTCTAGGTTTTACTGAAGCGGTAAAGAAACCGCAACTGCTGGCTAGCAATGAGCACTGAAGAATATATCCGGCAAGCCCAAATTTATTTGAACCGGGGGAAGTTAACTGAGGCGATCGAGTTTTGCAAACAGGCGATCGAACTTCAACCGTTTTCGCCCTCGGCTTACACGACTTTAGGCGAAATTCTCGAAGCTCAAGGCGATCCGACGGCGGCAAGAGACGCTTTTGTGCAAGCTTTGGAGATTTCGCCGCAGTTTTTTCTGGCTCATGCTTATTTGGGTCAACTTTACAGCGACTATGCGTGGCTGGATGAGGCGGTTTTTCACTACCGACAAGCTCTGGATTTGAAACCAGATTGGGCAGAAGTTAATTATAACTTGGGAAATGTTTTTCACAAGCAGGGTAATTTGTTGGGGGCGATCGACTGTTACCGAAAGGCGATCGCCCAAAAACCGGATTATCTCGATGCTTTATACAATCTGGCTGTGGTTTTAGATGAAAATAGTCAGTTCGAGGAGGCAATGGATACCTACCGACAGGTGATTGCCCTGGCGCCGGATTACGTGAAAGCTTATAGCAATCTGGGTGTGATTTTGCTAAAGGACGATCGCGCGGCTGAGGCGATCGAAGTTTACCAGCGGGCGATCGAGATTAAGCCGGATTGGGCGACGCTGTACAATAATTTGGGTCAAGCCTTGCTGGACAAAAGTCCCGATCGGGCGATCGCATCTTACCTCACAGCTATTGAGTTGGAGCCGGACATGGTTTTGGCTCACTACAATCTGGGGAAAGCGTGGCAATTACAGGGGGAACATTCGGCGGCGCTTGCTTGTTTCGATCGCGCGATCGAGATTAATTCCGACTATATTTCAGGCTATACAGACGCCGGGTTTTCTTTGATGGTTTTGGGCAAAATTGCTGAAGCCATGCCTTATTTTCAGCGGGCGATAGCTCTGAAGCCTGATTTTGTTGAAGCTTACTGCCGCTTAGGAGACAGGCGCAGAGTGGCGGCGGTAGATGATGATGAATTGTCAAGGGCGATCGCTGCGTGCGATCGATTTCTCACAGCATTGATGGGAAGTTCGGCAACGGATTTTGTAGCGGATGTAACGGATGTAACGGATGTCACGGATGTCACGGATTTAACTGATTTAAAAGTAAATAAAAAAGATGGTGTGGCTAGATATTTGTCAAGTGCAGCTTGCGAATTACCTGTTGCTGAAATTTGCGATTATTTAGCAGAAATATACCTGCATTTGGGAAATGCTTTAACAGAGTACGGCGGGCACGAATCTGCCGCCGCTTATTATCAAAAAGCTTTGCAAATTCAACCACAGAATGCAGAGATTTACTGGCGGGTGGGAAATTCCTTAGCCCAGCAAAAGCGGTTCATTGCAGCAATTGCAGTTTACCGCATGGCTTTGACGATTCAACCTGCTTTACCGCAGGTTTATTTTGAGTTGGCAAAACTGCTGGAAAAACAGGGGCGCTGGGAACGGGCGCTCGATTATTATCAAAAAGTTTTAGAGTTGCAATTGCACGGGTATGGGGAGCAGAAAAAGTGGAAAAAACAGAGCTTTATCTGGCCTGATAGCACTTCTATAAAACCTCCTCACGCTATTTATTTATCGAGCTGGGATTGGCTGGTTAATGCTAAGTTGGATTCAGAGAATTATGTGGAAATATTTTGGAAGCCTGCACCAGAAGCAAGTGCAGAAAATATTCCGAATTCCCAATTTGCGAGATCCAATTCCAAATTGGCAAATTCCGATTGTACCGGGTTAACTTGCGGGCTGTGTTTGCAGCGACTTTCTAAGTGGTTCGATCCGGTGCATTTGGGTTGGGGAGTTTGCCGTTTGTCCAACTCGCAACCGCTACCTGTACAGTCGCCCAAAACTTTTGTGGCGGCAATTCCCAACGGGCGAGTTTGGATTGTGCCGCAGGAAAATTATTGGATGGTTTGCAAGGCGATCGCTGTAATTACTCCTGACAATTATTTGTTGGCTGATGTGTCGAGAGATTATCCGGGGTTTTTGCCGGGATGCGAAAAGCATGATGTTAGAAAACACAGCGTTTTTCAGTTAGAATCCTTTCCAGCTTTAAAGCAAATTGACGGCAGCGTGGCGGTGCTTTCTGGTTTGTCGGGAAATGTCTATTTTCACTGGATGGTTGATGTTTTGCCGAGGATAGAATTGCTGCGGCTCAGCGGTAGGGATTTGGCGGAGATTGATTGGTTTTTGGTCAATAGTTGTCAGCACCAATTTCAGCGGGAAAGTCTGAGAATTCTGGGCATTCCCGAAGAGAAAGTCTTGGAGAGTGATCGCTTGCCTCACATTCAAGCAACAGAATTAATTGTACCGTCTTTTGCGGGATATTTGGGCTGGCCTTCTGGGTGGGCGATGGATTTTTTGAGGCGGGAGTTTCTCAAGGGAATTCTACCTAGTTCGAGCTATCCCAAACGCATTTACATCAGCCGCAGCAAAGCAAGATACCGACGAGTTTTGAACGAGGAAGATGTGGTTGAGGTTTTGGAGAAATTTGGCTTTGTTTGTATTTTGCCGGAGTCGATGTCTTTGGCAGAGCAAATTGCTCATTTTTACCACGCTGAGGTAATAGTTGCTGCCCACGGCAGCGGCTTGACAAATACGATTTTTTGTGGCAAGGGAACTAAAGTAATTGAGTTGGTGTCGCCTCACTATATCAGCCATTATTACTGGGGAATCAGTCAATATTTGCAGTTGGAACATTACTTTTTAGCGGGCGAGGCTTTTGAATGCTATCCTATTAGACAGTTGATGTATCAGAATTCGCTGACTGAGGATATTTTAGTGAACTTGAGTTCGCTGAAAAGGATGGTTGAGGTGGTGGGTTTGAGTTAGTTGGTGTCTGGAGCAAGTTTAATTATGCCCTCGATTGAGAAGATGGAAAAGGCAGCGGTTGATTTGAGTCGGCAAGCAGAAGTTTATTTAGCCGAAGGAAAGTTGAATGAGGCAGTTGCTGCTTGCGAGTCAGCGTTGAAAATTGAACCGAATTTGGCAGCAGCGTGTCAGACGCTGGGAAAGGTGATGCAGGTTCGAGGTGAAATCGAGCAAGCTAAGCAGTGGTATGAAAGGGCGATCGATCGCAATCCAAATTTGCCGGAAGTTTATGCTAATCTCGGCATTTTGTATTCTCAAGAAAAACAGTGGGAAAAGGCGATCGCCACTTGTGAAAAAGCGATTTCTTTAGTACCGAATTTTGCTGCTGTTTACCGCCAGTTGGCGAGAATTTGGACGCAGTTAGAGAAGCGAGAAGAGGCGGCAGACTGTTGGTATCAAGCTTTTAATATTGAGCCGAATTGGGCAACGGCTGAGGAGTACGTGACTCTGGGAAATAGTTTGGTGGAATTGGGAAAGTGCGATCGCGCTATGGAGTGTTATTCGCGCGCAATTAAGTTAAACCCGCAACTGGCAACAGCTTATCACAATTTGGGGGAAATGCTGGTTGGCCAGAAGCGGTGGGATGAGGCGATCGCCAATTACCGACAAGCCATTGCCATCAATCCAAATTCGTTTGAATCTTACCACAGTTTGGGTAAAACTTGGGCGGAGCGAGGAGAATTAGATCGGGCGATCGCCTGTTACCGCAAAAGCCTCGAACTCAATCCCAACTACGCTCGTGCTTACGTGGGTTTAGGTAATGTTTTCGCGCAAAAACGCGACTTTGATGCAGCCATTAAATGTTACCGTCAGGCTCTGGAAATTAATGATAATTCCTACTGGACATACAATTGCTTAGGAGACGCTTTGGCTCAAAAACAACTGTGGCCCGAAGCTATTAGTTGCTACCGCAAAGCTATTGAAATAAATCCAAATATCCCTTGGTTTTATGTCAATTTGGGAATTGCCTTCACCTGCGAACAATCCTGGGATGAAGCTGTTAGCGCTTACCTGCACGCGGTTCAGATTGAGCCGAATTTGACGGGGATCAATCAGAGGTTGGGATATGTTTTGCGGAAGCGAAGCGAATCGGACTTAGACAGCACAATCCAAACTTATTGTCAAGGTATCGAGGTACTTGCAAGCGGGAAAATTTACCACAAATTGCTGGGAATTGAGTTAGATGGAGCAGAGTTTTATATAAATTTAGGCAATAGTTTAGCGAAACAGAAGCAGCTTGAAGGTGCGATCGTATTTTATAGCATGGCACTGCAAATTGAACCCAATGCTGCGGAAGTTGTCGCCCAACTCAATGATGTTCGGGCGAAACAACAGGAGTTATACGCACAAATTGCCACTTACCGTCGCCAAATAGAAATCGCTCCGAGCAATGCTCAGCCTTACAACGATTTAGGAAATATTTTACCGCAATTAGGGGAATTAGAAGAAGCAATTATTTGCCACCAAAAAGCGGCAGAATTGAGGAGTTGGCCTGAGTGTGCGGCGAAAAATTATCAATTTACCCAAGATTGGTTTACCCACAATATTCCTATTTGGAAATTGCATTTGCAGGAATTTACCGGAATTGCGGATTTTCAAGTGGTGGAAATCGGCAGTTTTCAGGGAATGTCGGCTTGCTGGCTGCTGGATAATATTTTAACTCATCCCACGACAAAGATTACTTGTATTGATTTGTATTTTCAACAACAGTTTAAGGGCAATATTGTTAAAACGGGAGCAGCAGATCGGGTAATTGAATTAGAAGGTTACTCTCAAGATTTGTTAGTGAATTTGAATTCGGAATATTACGATGTTGCTTACATTGACGGCTGTCACAAACCCACAAGTGCTCTGCAAGATGCGATTTTATCTTGGAGGTTGGTGAAAGTTGGGGGATTGATGATTTTTGACGATTACGAGTTTACCTTTCCCGACAGCCCGGAGCAAGATACTAAAATTGGGATAGATGTTTTTTTGGAGATGTTTGGAAGTCAGTTAGAAGTAGTACACAAAGGCTATCAACTGATTGTTAAAAAACTCGGCAATCAAAGTTTGGGCGCCGAGCAAACTCTGTTGTCTCTGGGTTGGGAAAAGTTGGGGGATATTGCGGCGAATTCCGGTTATTTGGATGAGGCGATCGCCCGCTATCAAACAGCTATTAAAATTAAGTCGGGCAACTACTTAACTTACCACAATTTGGGTAAAGCTCTGCAAGAGAAAGAACTGTTTGACGAAGCTCGGGCAGCTTACCAACGGGCGATCGCACTCAACCCTAATTTTAGTTGGTCTTACCACTTTTTGGGGGAAACTTTGCAGGCGATGGAGGAACACGAGGAAGCCACTGTTGCTTACCGCAAAGCTATTGAGTTAAATCCCGATTTTTGTTGGACTTACAACAATTTAGGCGATGTGCTGATGGAGCTTTCTGAGTGGGAGGAAGCTGCTGTTGCTTACCGCAAGTTAGTTGAACTGAATCCCGATTTTTGTTGGTCTTACGACAGATTAGGTAAGGCTTTGATTGCATTGGAAAACTGGGAAGAAGCGGCGGCGGCTTACCGCAAAGCTATTGAATTAAATCCCGATGATTGTTGGTTGTACAATAGTTTGGGAGAAGTTCTGGAATTACAAGAAAATTGGCCCGAAGCAGCAGCGGCTTTTGGTGGTGCTATTGAGCTAGAATCCGATCATAGTTGGCTGTACAAAAAGTTAGGCGATGCACTGCGGAAGCAAGGGGAATTGGAAAGGGCGATCGCCATTTATGAAAAAGGTATCAATCTCGATCCAAAATCCTGCTGGTGTTACGAAGGATTGGGTTTGAGTTTAATGGCTAAACAGCAGTGGGAACCTGCAATCACTAATTTAGTTCAAGCCCTGCAAATTAAACCCGATTTGTTTGAAGTTTACGATAACATAGGTTATGCTCTGGAACAACAAGGAGAAGTCAATGAGAGCGATCGGGGAGAATACAGCAATCTAATCTTACCCTTAAGTATTCTCAAAAAATACTGTGGGTTTACAGAAGATTTGACCGTTGCAGCAGAATCCAATCCGCACCTCACCTGCATTGACATCCATCCTGCGAGTCAAATCAATTTATCTGATTCCAAAACAATCGACAGCAGCCGCAGATTTTGGGAACATCAAAGTCATTCCAGAAAAGCTTTTGTTGCCGTATTGCCAAACGGACGAGCTTGGGCAGATGTTGTGACTACCGCCGTCATTACTTCAGACAATAAACTTGTTACTGATATTTCAATGGGCTGTTCTGAATTGGTAATCACTTCCGACAAATTGCCTCCCGCTGAACACGTCGATGGAAATGTGGCTTTTTTATCGGCTCGCTGGGGTGGAGCCGCTTATTTTCATTGGATGTTTGATGTGATGACGCGATTTGACCTTTTGCAGCGGAGCGGATTGATAGAAACTATAGATAAGTTTGTTGTCAATGCCTCGGATTCTTCCTACCAAGCCGAAACTTTAGAGACTTTAGGAATTCCTCAAGATAAACTTTTAGAAAGTCGCTGCAATTTACACATTACAGCCGATAAATTAATAGTTCCGTCAATATTTTATGACGGAGCGGGAGCGGTTTCTAAATGGAAGTGTGAATATCTTAAACAGACATTTTTAAATGAAAAACCGCCACTAAACACAGACTATTCAGAGCGAATTTATATCACCCGCCAACAAGCATCCTATCGGCGAATCGTCAATGATGAAGAGGTAATTAAATACTTAGAAAAATTGGGGTTTCGCAGTGTTAAGTTGGAAACTATGTCGGTAGCGGAACAAGCATCGTGTTTAGCTGCTGCTAAAGTAGTTGTCGCACCTCACGGAGGGGGGTTGACTAATCTAGTTTTTTGCAGTCCGGGAACCAAGGTAATTGAGATTTTTTCTCCCCTTTACGTGCCGCATTGTTATTGGATGATTAGCAATTTGTGCGCTTTGGAACATTACTATTTACTTTGCGATTTGGTGGATGACCAAACTCAGAAATATCCGGGACATAAAGATATACGGGTGGATTTGAACTCGCTGGAAAAATTAATGAATCTTGCAGGAGTTTTGCATGGATAATGACTACCACAATCTGGGTAATTCTCTGCAAGAAAGCGGTCGGTTTAATGAGGCTGTTGCTGTTTACAAGCAAGCTATTGAATTAAATCCTAATTTTTCGTGGTCTTATCACAGTTTGGGCGATGTTTTGCTGAAACTTGAAAAATGGGAGGAAGCTGTCGCTGCTTACAAAAACGCTGTTGAGTTAAATCCCGATTTTTCTTGGTCTTATCACAATCTGGGCGATGCTTTGCTGAAACTTCGGCGATGGGAAGAAGCTGCTGCTGCTTACCGCTGCGAGATTGCACTCAACTCGGATTTTGCTTGGTCTTTTTGCAATTTAGGCGACGCTTTAACTCAACTCAAACAGTGGGATGAAGCTATCGCCGCGTATTTAAAAGCTATTGAAATTGACGGAGATTTGCCGGGAATTTACGAGAAGTTGGGATACGCTCTCGGACAAACAGAGTCGGATTTAAACTTAGTGTTAGAACAATCTCAATTGCAAATTACACCGGAAAATTGGGAGTTTTATTTGCACTTAGGAGAGAATTTAGCCAAGTACGATCGCCCAAAAAGCGCAATTATTTTTTACCAAGCTCTCTTGACAGCTATGCCTAATTATGGTAATGTTTCAGCGAAATTAGAGGAGTTGTTGCAGCAGCAAGAAAAGTGCAATAGCGCATTAGCCTCATCTCGCGCAACAGTCGCCCAAAAACCCGATGATTGCTGGTCTTATTACAATTTAGGTGCTGTTCTGAGCCACCAAAAATATTGGGAGGAAGCGGCGGCGGCATTTTTTCAAGCAATAGAAATAAATCCCGATCTTCCTTGGTGGTTTTATTACAATTTGTGGGAAGTTTTTGTTAGGCAAAACAAGCTAGATGAAGTTGAGAACTTGTGCCGCGAAGTTGTTGCAGCTAAACCGGAGGCTTTTTGGCCTTATCTGAATTTGGGGGAAGCTTTGACGAGGCAAGGTAAAATTGCTGAGGCGATTGATTTTTATCGAACTGTCAGTTACAAACAAAGTTTGGCATCTCTTATCAGTAAGAGAACAGGCAAGATGCCTGTTCCACAAGCAGATACAGGCAAGATGCCTGTTCCACAAGCAGATACAGGCATCTTGCCTGTTCCACAAGCAGATACAGGCATCTTGCCTGTTCCACAAAATTGGAACTTAAAAGCCGTTAAAGTTCCTAACTTTATAATTATTGGTTCTCAGCGGTGCGGCACGACTTCTCTGTATACTTATTTAGCTCAACACCCGCGAATTTTGACTCCGATTAAAAAGGAGATGGATTTTTTCTCGTGGCACTTTGACAGAGGGATTGATTGGTATTTGGCTCATTTTCCCCCAATGCCTTCGGGAGAGGAATTTGTAACTGGCGAAGCAAGTCCAAGCTATTTTGACTGTCGGGAAGCACCGGAACGACTCTACAGCCTGTTTCCAGAGGCTAAACTGATTGTACTTTTGCGAAATCCGGTCGATCGGGCGATTTCTCAATTTTACCGCTTGACTGACTTAAATTGGGAAGCGCGATCGCTCGATCGAGTAATTAGCGATGAAGTTGAACGGTTGAATCAAAATCCAGAATACATCATCGGCGAGGAACCGGGGAATTATTTAGCTCGCGGTAGGTACATAGAATTTATCAAAAACTGGCGGACTTTCTTTCCCCAAGAACAGTTGTTAATTTTGAAAAGCGAAGATTTTTATGCAGGTGCGGCCACAACTGTCAAGCAAGTTTTAGAATTCTTAGATTTGCCGGAATATCAATTGTCTGAATACCAAAATGCTAATCCCGGTTCTTACCAGCCGGTCAATGAATCGGTTCGCGATTGGTTGAGCGATTATTTCCGACCTTACAATCAGGAATTAGAGGAATATTTGGGGAGGGAGTTTGATTGGGAATAAAGTTGAGCTAAGATTAGAACAACTTGTAAGGAGGTAATACCGATGCTGACGATCGAGCTAGATACGCTACTTAAGGAACAAGCACTCCAACGCCAAGATCCTGAAGATCGCTACATTACCGATAGCGCCAACTGGGAACAATACGAGACACTGCTGAATCGGATTGGAGATACAGCGGGATATCGAGTTACTTATTTAGATGGAGTTTTGGAAATTATGTCGCCTTCTCGCCGCCATGAAAGTAGAAAAACTCGCATTGGAGATCTGCTGCTTATTTATTTTGTAGAAGCTGACATCGAATATTTCCCTTTTGGGTCTACAACTCTGCGACAAGAGGAAAAACGTGGCGGTACGGAACCGGATGAAGCTTACTGTATTGGCACAGATAAAGAATTTCCCGATTTGGTAATTGAAGTGATTGTTACCAGTGGCAGCATCAATAAACTAGAACTGTATAGAAGGTTGAATGTGCGAGAGGTTTGGTTCTGGCGAAATGACCGATTTTCTATCTACCATTTGCGAGAAGAAATTCCGGTTGAATTCGTGTCCAACTGCGGTTATGAATTAATCACACAAAGCGAATTGCTGCCAGGAATTGATATCGATATGTTGACAGAATGTGTAAAAAATCCTCACCCGTTAGCAGCAGCAAAGGAATGGAGACAGAATTGCCGACCTACTTAACCCTCTTTTGTCAGTTTCGGCAGAAAATAATCTGGGATGGTTACATCATAAGGCTTTTACCAAAAACCTTGATTTGGGCCATTCTGTTAGAAAATAAATGCTCAAATCCTTGATCTATCTACAGTTGAAAATTTGGTTCTCATTTTTAATTTTCCAGAGTGACAAAAGAGGGTTAAACAGCAAGTTTTAAATCTGCTATCTGTCGCAAAGACAATGAACTGAGCTCGCGCGCGCGCCCAAGTCCGAGAAAAAAACTCGCCTCCCCTTGACAACTCATACTCGTTATGAGTACGCTATAATAAGCAAAGGAATTGAACCCAAGTACCCAAGAATTTAAAATCATGCTGACGAACCAAGAAGGTCAAAGAGTACCCAAAGTCACCTTTCGCACTCGCAAAGACAACGAGTGGGTCGATGTCACCACCGATGATATATTTGCAGGCAAAACCGTAGTGGTCTTCTCGCTGCCAGGAGCTTTTACTCCCACTTGTTCGTCAACGCACCTCCCCGGTTACAACGAATTGGCCAAAGTTTTCAAAGAAAACGGCGTAGATGAAATCGTTTGTATTTCCGTCAACGACACCTTTGTGATGAATGAGTGGGCCAAAGACCAAGAATCAGACAATGTGACGTTAATTCCCGACGGTAACGGCGAATTTACCGAAGGCATGGGAATGCTGGTAGACAAAACAGATTTAGGCTTTGGCAAGCGGTCTTGGCGTTATTCGATGCTGGTAAAAGATGGCTTGGTTGACAAAATGTTTATTGAGCCTGATGAACCGGGCGATCCTTTCAAAGTGTCCGATGCCGAGACGATGCTCAACTACATTAACTCCGCAGCAGCCAAGCCGAAGGTAGTTTCGCTGTTTACAAAAATGGGCTGTCCCTTCTGCGCTAAGGCTAAGGCACTGCTGAGTAAACATGGCTTTGATTATGAAGAAATCGTCTTGGGCCGGGAGATCACAACCAAATCGCTCCGGGCTATGACTGGGGCTACAACTGTGCCGCAAGTATTTATCGACGGCAAGTTGATCGGTGGTTCCGAAGCCCTAGAGTCTTATTTGGGTGTTGCTTAGTTAAACACAAATACTTAGCTTGCAGGTGCCCAGTGTACACCTTCGTTGTAGGGTGCGTACTGTGCGCCTTTGCCGTATTTGGCGGTATTTAGCCTGATCGAGCTTTCGCGTCACAAGTTCGATCGGTCTATTTATCCATTCTCGTGCCACAATTACTGGGGAAGTAATATTAAAAACGCAAGAAAGGGGAGTGAACGATCGTGGATTTGAGTTTAGTCGCGTCAAATATCTTAAATCCGCCCATATTAGCTTTTTTCATGGGAATGCTGGCAATTTTTCTCAAATCTGATTTAGAAATTCCAGCGCCCATCCCCAAACTGTTTTCGCTCTACCTGCTGTTTGCGATCGGATTTAAAGGCGGCGTCGAACTATCCAAAAGCGGAATTGACCAGCAAGTTGCCCTGACAATTTTGGCAGCGATGCTGATGTCAATGCTCGTACCCGTTTATACTTTTTTCATATTGAGGATCAAACTCGACTCCTACAATGCCGCCGCGATCGCAGCCACCTACGGTTCCATCAGCGCCGTCACATTTATCACCGCAACCTCCTTCCTCACAGCACAGGGGATCGACTTTGACGGTTACATGGTAGCCGCGCTAGCATTAATGGAATCCCCAGCAATTATAGTTGGTCTGATTCTAGTCAGTGTATTTGGGGGGGAAGAAGGAAAACGCGAAATAGTTTGGTCAGAAGTGTTGCAAGAAGCATTCCTAAACAGTTCAGTTTTTCTGCTGATTGGCAGCCTAATTATGGGCATAATGACAGGAGAACATGGTTGGGAAGTTATGAGTCCGTTTACTCAAGACTTGTTTTACGGAGTTCTGACTTTTTTCTTGCTAGACATGGGGCTGGTTGCTGCTAGCAGAATTAAAGATTTGCAAGAAGCAGGAATTTTTCTGATCGGCTTTGCAATCCTAATTCCCATAGTCAACGCAGTAATTGCTTTGGTAATAGCCAAATTAATCGGAATGCCGCAGGGAGACACTTTGCTGTTTGCCGTATTGTGCGCGAGTGCTTCTTATATAGCAGTACCAGCAGCCATGCGCCTAACTGTTCCCGAAGCGAATCCAAGTCTTTACATTTCAACTGCCTTAGCAGTGACATTTCCATTTAATATCATTGTAGGCATTCCCCTGTATCTATACGGAATCAATATGTTTTGGAGGTGAGATGATGGAGTCAGTCAAAAGAGTAGAAATCATAGCCCACTCAGTGGAGCTCGGCAAGATTTTAGACGGTTTAGACAAAGCGGGCGTACCCGGTTATTCGGTGATTCGTGATGTGGCTGGAAAAAGCACTAGGGATCACGTTTCCCGTGATTCATCAATGACGGCGCTGGATAACATTTATGTGCTTGCTTTTTGTTCACCAGCTCAAGTTTCAGCAGTTGCAGAAAACATTAGACCCGTGCTCAATAAATTTGGTGGGTCGTGTTTTATTTCAGATGCGGTGGAATTGCTAATTACTAGGTGCGTCGGGTAGTCATTAGTCATTAGTAATTAGTAATTAGTAATTAGTCATTAGTCATTAGTCATTAGTGATTGGTGATTATACCAATTCGGAAAATTTGAGCTACACATATAGCAATCCTCGCATCATTTGTGAATTTCTTACTCCCTCCCCGCGAGTTCGGGGAGGGTTGGGGTGGGGTAAAAAATTTACGACTCCTGCAAGGATTGCTATAGATTGTACGCCATATGTGTATGGACACGGCAGTGCTGTGTCCTTGCGCGTATCTGCGACTTTCATCCTAGGCTTTGGTTCCCACAATCGCCACTGGTGAGAATGCCAATCCGTTTCGCCTTTTGGATAAGTTTTTTATTATTACTTTAGCCTGATTTAAAAAAGGCAATTTGGAAAATATTTTCTGTCTATTATAGCACTTTTACAAGTTGACAAAAATCAGCCATTAGCCATTAGTCAGCGGTCTTTTCAGGATTAATTGCCCTTCCCAGCCGCGGCAGAATTCAGAATTCTTAAGAGATAGAAAAGAATCAGTTGCAAAAATCCGTAAGCGTGGTAAATTCTAAGCCACAACAGGCGATCCTCTTCGTTGGCGTAGCCCCCGTAGGGGCGGGCGTCGCTAACGCCCGATCGACTAACGATATTTTCAATAGGAGTTTAAACATGGCTGCATTAAAAGTTGGCATCAACGGATTTGGTCGCATCGGACGGCTAGTCATGCGCGCCGGCATCAAAAACCCCAACATCCAATTTGTCGGCATTAACGACTTAGTTTCGCCAGAAAACCTGGCTTATCTTTTCAAATACGACTCCACCCACGGCATTTACGACGGCGAAGTTGAAAGCAAACCAGACGGGATTGTCGTTGACGGACTATTTATCCCCTGCACATCGATTAGAAATCCGGCAGAATTGCCCTGGGGTAAAACCAGCGCAGATTATGTTGTAGAATCTACCGGATTGTTTACAGACTTAGAAGGCGCATCAAAACACTTGACCGCAGGAGCAAAACGAGTAATACTTTCAGCACCGACAAAAGACCCGGAAAAAGTTCCAACTTTTCTAGTAGGCGTCAACCACCACAAATTTGACCCGACAAAAGATACGGTTGTTTCTAATGCTAGCTGTACGACGAATTGTTTAGCACCAATTGCCAAAGTAATCAACGATAACTTCGGCTTGGAAGAAGGTTTAATGACGACAGTTCACGCAATGACAGCTACTCAACCAACTGTAGACGGCCCCAGCCAAAAAGATTGGCGGGGAGGACGCGGTGCGGCTCAAAATATTATTCCATCTTCGACCGGTGCAGCAAAAGCTGTTACTTTGGTGTTGCCAGAATTGAAAGGAAAATTGACGGGAATGGCTTTGCGGGTGCCAACTCCCGACGTGTCTGTAGTTGACCTTACTTTCAAAACGGCGAAGGAAACTAGCTATAAAGAAATTTGCGAGGCAATGAAAAAAGCTTCGGAGGGCGAACTCAAAGGCATTCTTGGATATACTGAGGATGCGGTGGTTTCGACAGATTTTCAGGGCGACGCGCGATCGAGCATTTTCGATGCAGGTGCGGGAATTGAACTGAATTCTAAGTTTTTCAAAGTTGTTTCCTGGTACGACAACGAGTGGGGTTATTCTAGCCGCGTGATTGACTTAATGCTGTCGATGGCCGAGAAAGACGGAATTTTGAATAATTAATTTTTTTGGGGGTGGCATTTTGGGCGGGCTCGCGTGCCCAACCCCTACTCCCCACAAACAAATTCCTAGGATATTTTGTGGAACGGGCATCTTGCCCGTTTCTGATAATGTTACCTAATGTAAGTTAAACTTTTTTTGTTTCCGATTCGATCGCGCTTATGTCTGAATTACCACCGCTGAATAACGAAACTATTTGGGCTATTCTCAACGAAGAAATCGACGATGCTGCCGTCAACCGATTAGTTTGGCTGTATCTGGGCTACCGCTGGGATGCCGAGACTGGCAAGTGGAACAGTGCAGGTGTTGCAGCCGAGTGGCGGCAAGAGTACCCGGAACCGCCGGATTTTATCGATTCTAGGCCGGCGACGGTGAAATTGACTCGATCGACCCCCCCAGAAAACAAGCAGTTGCTGAAGGAAAAATTGGGCTTTAAAGGCTATAAAATTGGGGAATTCGGGCCGAGACAGACTCGCAGGGCGACGATGGCTAATTGGTTGATGGGTTTTATCGAATCTGGGGCGTAAAAGGAATTTTGGATGGCTGCGCGGTTGTGGCCACCGTTAAAGTACAGAGATAGGAGATTTTTTGGCAGGAAAACCCCTAAATCCCTATAAAGGATTGAAACTTTGATTAAACTCTTCCTCTCTTTCTCTGTGTCCTCTGCGTCCTCTGCGGTTAATTAACAAAAATTAAGCCTGTTGAAAGTCAAAACACACTAAAACCAGCCAATTCCAACATCCTCACCCCGAACCCTGACACCGGACTGCGGCAGACTTTATGTGTATACTTTGAGGTCAAAAGGTTTCAACCGCCGCCTTCATAAAGGGACTAATAAACCCGGATTTGGTATTAATTATTTTCCGGGCGATTGTGCTAACAGATTTGATATAAGCGAAGGATTTTAAACTCGAATTCAATTAACTAGATCGCCAACGCTTCAGCCTTATTTTGCTGGTTCTTGCTGCACCTGCCAATTGCCTCAACCCAGGTACACGGTCCCACCAATTAGGAGTGATGTCACTAGGGGAACTCCTTTGCCACCCCAGGTTTGGAGAAGCAATCAAGGTGACAACATCGGGATTTTGAGATCGGAAAGTAGAATAAGCTCCGTCGAGGTGCATCGGGCCGCCGTCGGGATGTCCCGGAGGTCGGTGTTGCACTTCTTCCAGAAACCGCAGGAGGCGATCGAAAATCCTGCCATTGACAGCGTAAAAATGAGTGGTCATTACCCCCCCAGAAAAGGGTACGAGGGCGACAGGAGACTTTTGTTCAACCTCTTCGACGTGTCCGAAGTAGACGAAATCCCAATCTTGCTGACACAGTTGTTGGAGGATAACAGCTTGGTCTGTTCTGAACTTTGCTGAAATTTCTAGGTCGTCTTCTACAATCAAAATATTGCTCAACCCCTTGTCTTTTGCCTGCTTGAGGATACCTACATGACTGGAAAAGCATCCCCTCGCCCCAATGCTGGGGAAACCTCCTGCTTCGTCGGGGCGGATTGCGGGAAATATCTCAACCTTATTGGGCGTGAGGGGCATTCCTGCTTTCTCTAATTCCTTGACTATGAGTTGCCGTCGGTCTTTCCTTTCAGGGAGATTTACCGCATAAACTCCCTGGAAATAGTCTGTAATTTTCGTCATAGTTTTATCTCGAATCAAGAAGTTGAGGAATCTTCGGCTTGAGCGGTCTCAAATTTTATTTTAGGTCTGTGTCTGCCTTAAACTATTCTATTTTTAGCAAGCTGCATCTTCCATTTTCCTAAACTTACTCAAATTACCTCGGCAGGATGTACTATTAACAGTTTAATTAGCATTGGGATTTGAGTCAGAAGCAACGCATTTCCCCTGTTGAGTTGGGTTTAAGGCTAGGTTAGACACTACTTTAGAAACAGCAGCTTGTTCTTGAATCCATCCGATTTCCCCCGGTTGCAGCTTGGCGCTTTCTACTTCAACTGTTGGCTTAACTACCGGGGAAGGCGAGGGAGTGGGACTTGCCACAGCGGGAGATGGATTCAGTGTCGGTTTTGAAACTGTAGAAAAATCTTTATTTGACTCGGGTTTGGGAGAGTTCGATCGCACTATTTCAGGAATCGAACAAACTTTCAATTCCAGCCAATTGCCTTGAGGCGTAAGCTGTTTGTTTGTCACCTGCAAAACGCTGCCGGCTGGGACTGTTCCTTTGACAGTCAACTCACCGATTGCGCCTCGCAAATCCAAGCGATCGCCCTCTTTTCCCAATTCCCCAGCCCCAGAACTTTTAATCTCTATAAACGAGCCTGTTTCTAAAGATTGGACAGGAGAAGCTACAGATTCAACTGTTTTCTCCGGCGTCCTTCCAGCCTTAATTAAACCGCCTTTCCCGAAAATCGACTCCCCGGCAGTATCGATCGCGCGACCCACCGGAGGGATGAAAAAATAAGCAAATACACCCCCCAACCCTAATAAAAATAAAATTTTCAGCAGCAGCCAAAATAAACTTTTGCTTTTTTCCGGCGGTAACAACAGCGTTTTTCCTTGAGAATTCCCCTCGCCCAGGCTTGTGCTTTCGGTCAAATCCGTTGGCATATCCTCGCTATCGGAAATTAGTTCGATCGGCGTATCTAAAGGTGCGACAGACAGTTCTGTAAAAGTATTGCCGTCTTCCCTCAAATGTGCTTGACAGTGAATTAAAGCAACAGTGACGTTATCGTGACCGTTTCTAGTATTAGCAATCTCAATCAGTCGATCGCGCGCCTTAGCCAAATTAATGCTACCGTCGAGAATTGGCAAAATCTCCGCTTCCCAACATTCCTCAACCCGGTCTTTATCACTCAAACCGTCGGAACACAGCAGCAAAACGCAGTCTTCATCCACTGGAAAACGCTGCACAGTCGGGTGCAAAGTGTTGGACGAAGTAATCCCCAAAGCTTGAATCAGAGCTCCGGCGGCCACTTGTTCCAAAGCATCCCGGTAGAGAGAGTAGCCCAAACGCACCTCGCGGCAAGCCACATTATCATCGAGAGTAACTTGATAGCAGCCGGTGCGGGTAATCCAGTAAGCCCGACTGTCTCCGACGTGGGCGACATAGAGTTCGTGAATGTGGGCTAAACCCATAACTAGCGTAGTTCCCATCCGCTGGCGGCCTTGGCGGTGTTCGCTGTCGTTGCGACTGGCTATTTTGTCATTAGCAGCACAAGCCGCCCGTTCCAGCTTGGAAGTCAGGCTCAACGGGTCCCAATTAGCCTGATGCAGGGGCATTTGCTGCAACTTGTCGCGCAGCACACCAATTGCTTCTTCCGAAGCGACTTCGCCGCCGTCTTGTCCACCGATACCGTCGCAGACGATCGCGCAAGCTTCCGCCCCCGGATTTCCTGCCAACAGCGTACCGCTGGGCGGATAGCAAGCATCTTCGTTGTGAGCCCGGGATCTGCCTACATCCGTGCCCGTGGCAATTTCAACGTGACGATCGTAAAATCGGCCGCACTTTGCCAAAGCTTTATCCAACTGGCCCATTAGTTGTTCGCCGTGGCGCACTTGACCGGCAACCATTTGCTGGCAAAGTTGCCTCAAAAAATTGGCAATAGCCGGGTGAGCATCTTCGAGCCACTGCTGCCACAATTTGCCCAACTGCGACAAATGAGGCTGTTTGCGATCGGGCTGCAATTCCAGAAACCGCACCAATTGCCCTTCCACCCGTAGCAGTTCGGGAGTCAGCAGCGTCGAAGCGACGCCCTGAGCGATACACGGCTGCCACAACTGGGCCATTTGCCACAGCCAATTGAGTTGGCGCATCGCTGCGGCTCCTTTCCAGGAATCCGCCAATTCCGGCATTAAAGATTCCGTCACCTTCAAAATAGGCACGTTTTCCAGCAGCCAGATATCTCCCGATAGCTTGCTCATCTTGGACGATACCAGACCGTATACTTGAGGTACGTGCAACTGATAGGCAAACAGTCTCAGATAAGGAGTGACAACACTCGGAATCTCATCGGGCAGTTCCGGCAAGTGTTCGGGTTGAGTATCGACAAGAAGTCGATCGCGCTTGACCAAGTAGCGACCAGCGATCAGATCGCCTGGCTTACACCCTTTGATCCCTTCACCTAAAGCCCATAAGTAGTGTTTTGCCACAGAGTTTTGCATAAGGGTTCCTGACGCCTTGGGGCAAGCGTGCTGATCTGAACTATTTTAGCGATTGAACCTCGACGGGTTGATACGTGGCGATTATTTGACACCCCCGCTTTCTCAACAGACGGAGATTCTTAAGACTTCGCAGTCCTAATCTCCTGATTTTTCAGGTTTCCGGGCTCACCACGTTTCCACTGTTGTGTGCGTAGTGATATCTGACTTTCCCCAGTCTAGGGGTAGGTTTTAATGTCTTGTACTGACACGAACAGTTTACCATTTTGTTGACGGTCGGATGAATCTTGCTATGAGCTTTCACGGTTAGACGATCGCGCCACACCCCAGTCATTGGCTTGAAATCACCAAAAAACTGGGTGGAGCGAAGCGGAGGGCTGAAGCCCCGTCCTTATAGGACGGCTTTACATTGAATTAAATCCCCTTTCGGGGTCGGAGAGGGAATTTTATGCAA